>CAXNGR010000009.1:0-15417 GCA_964201265.1 Verrucomicrobiaceae bacterium | reverse complement strand
TTTTCCCCGCTGCGCCAGAGCGCGGCGGCCAGCGCCTCCATGAGGCGGCGTTTGTGCGCGGCGTCGAGCTGGTGCTTGCCATCATCACGGCTGAGCCAGGAGCGGACGACGAGATCGTAAAGGCGGGCGGCATTGACGGTCTCGCCGCGCATTTTCAAGGCCTCTAGCTCGCCGAGGCGGCTGCTGATGAGGCTGAGGAGGTAGGGCCGCTCGGCGAGGTCGCGCAGATTGTGGATGGAGGCGATGAGATCGAAGGCCTCGCCGCCGCGTTTCGCATCGCCCAGGAAGGAGACGAGGTAGTCGCGGATCTGCCGCTCATCGAAGGGCAGCAGGCAGAAGGCCGGATACTGGCTGCGGTCGATGCCCTCGCGGTCCTCGCCAGTGAGCATGGCGTTCTGGCTCCAGACATCGCGGAAGTAATGGCTGCGGCAGGAGAGGAGGAGCTTGCCGGATTTTTGCGATGCCTGCGGCAGGGCGGACCAGAGCGTGCGGATGAAGTCACGGGCGCGATCCTGGGTGAGGTGGACGATTTTTTCATCGAGCCCGTCGAAGATGATGAGCGCACCTTCCTCCCGCACGAGACGCAGCAGATCGGCGGCGGTGAGGGTGCGGTCGGTGACGCGCCAGGAGCGCTGGATGACGCTGGTGAGCAGCTCCTCAATGGTGGGCACCGCGCTGGGGCGGTCGCCGACGTAATCCCGCAGGTCGATGTAGATGGGCAGCGGGTATTGGCCAGGTTCCCTGCCGCGTTTGTCGATCAGCAGCCGCGTGAACTGCTTCAACGTGGTGGTCTTGCCGATGCCGACCTCTCCCAGCAGCGCGAAGAACGACGAGCCTTCCGTGCGCACGGCCCAGGCTTCGAGTTCATCCAGCGCATCACGCGCCTCGCCGAGATGCGCCTTCGCCGGATCGAGCGCTTCACGTTCCGAGAGATGATGCGCAAAGCCCCGCGTGCGCTGGAAGTGCCGCGTCTCCTCCGGAGTGCGCATCAGACGCAGCGCGTCTTCGGGGCTGAGGTGCTGCGGATCGTCGGTCTCTGTCTCTCCGCTTCTCTGCGGCAAAAACGAACGTCTCTCCGCCTTCGATTTGCTGCCGAGGGGCAGAGGAGCGGAGGGGCGGAGATTGGGATCAAGGTCGGGTTGGCTGCTGAAATAGGCGTCGAGGCGCTTTTCCATTTCCTCGTGAAGATGGCGTGCGAACTCCGTCTTCTCCGTGGTTTGCCGCATTTGATCGAAGGTGCGGCCACGCAGGAAGAAAAGCTGGTTTTCCTGCAAGCCCTTCAGGTCGTGGCGGTCAAAGTTGACGGGAACCAGACCCACCGGAATGACCGGTTTGCAGCCTTCACCGCTAACAAAGGGCGGGATTTCGTTTTCACCGATGTAGTCGCTGCCCAGAAAGTCCGGGCCGACCATGAAGAGACCGAAATGACATTCGGTGATGGCTTGCAAGATTCGTTGATGCCATTTCTCGCCAACCATGATCTCGCGATCGCTCCAAAACTCGAGTTCGTAGTTCTTGGACGGCTTAAACTGCGAGCGCAGTCCTTTCACCACGGCTTCGGCCAGTGTCTTGTTCTCATGCGCATAGGAAACGAAAAAGCGCACGACTCGCTTCCGTTCCGCCATCGCGCTGCCGCTCGTGGCGATGCCTTTGGAGGGGATGAAGGTCCGCCCGGCAATGTCTGCCGTGACCTGCTCGGAGAATCGCGTGGCCCGCAGGACGGCGGCGTCCGGGCCGGTGAACCACACGGTTCGCTCGCTGGGCGGGCTTTTCTTTTTCGTATCGACGTGGAAGCGCAGACCGAGGTCGGGCTTGGACTGCGGGTCGCCATCCGCCGCGTCGTTCAGGCGCTTCCGCAGCCGGGTGAGGTTGGCGAGGGCGGTTTGCGTGTCCTCGCCGGGAAAAAGCTGGTCCAGAGCATCTGAAAGCCGGATTTTCGGGGCGGTGGACAGTTTCAGGAGCTTCAAAAAGCGGGCCCGGTCCGTCTTGCCCACCTCCTCCAACCACCGCGTCACCTCGGCCCGGAGGGATTCACCAAACAAGACGGTTTCCGTGCTCATTGGAGGAACAAGCGGTCTAACGGTTCCCCGGCAAGGTTTTTTTGGATGATTAGCGGATTGTTCTGGATGAAGTCAACATCCAGAGGTGCTTCAAACCCGTGATCCAACGCTCGTTCCGGCCATTCTCCGAGCTGCGGAGTGCATCATCTCCAGGAAGGTGCCCTCGCAGCGGATGGGGATGACGTCGAAGGGGACGATCTCTCCGTCGTCGCAGCGCATGACGTTTTTTTCGAGCACATCGAAGAGGGCCACGCCGCTTTCCGGGTGAAACCACGTCCAGGCGCTGATGAAGCGGCAGCCGAGACCCTGGAGCCAGACGCTGATCTCGTGGAGTGAGGCCGGGCGGCCCTGGGCGATCAACTGAGAGGTCAACGCATGCAGCCTGCTACCGCTCCACACAAAGCCCGCCAGCCGGGTGTGGCAGCGCGGAAACAGCTCATTGAGGAGCAGCAGCCGACGGAAATACTGCAACGGCAGCGCCTCGACCGTGGTGAACCAATGGCAGATATCGCGGTACTGCGATTTGGGCAGACAAGCCGCGTAGAACCCGAATTCAGGGCCGATGGTGACTTTGACGAGGTGGTCGGATTCTGTCTGCGGATCGACCAGATGATGCTCACGCCCTCCGCGAAGGCGTTTGGGAAGCAGATTTGCATCGAAGAGCAAACCTGCCCTGTCCGCCCACTCGCGGAGGCCTGCTACTTGCTGTTCCAGTCGGTCACTGGAGAAAGCGGCTGACCCATGTTCCGCTCCAGCATCTCCCGCAGCGCCGCTGGCGACATCGCAGGCTGCTTGGAGCCAGTCGTCTGCATCGGGAGCGACGAGGGCTTGATAGAAGCAGAATGAGTCTGAACCGGAGGCGTCCATGCTGGCGATGTCACGGTGGCGGGCATGGGCGGAGTGTAAACGGAGCGAGTGGCGCGGACAACGGCTATTTCAGGCGGCTCAGCCCGCCTCGCCCGCCTTTTCACCGGCGAGCTTGGCGGCACGTTCGGCGAGTTCGATGTGGAATTGCTCGGGTGTTGGAGCCTCGCCGAGAGTGCGGGCGCGGGCGAACCAGTCGGCGAAGATTTCGCCATTCTTGCGCTCGGCTTTGAAGGCTTCGAGCAGGGCGCGGACCTTGACGGGCACATCTTCACCGAGGACGGACTTGTATTCGAGACCGGCGAGGCGGTTCCCACGGATGCTGCCGCCGACGAACATGGCGTACTTGTTTGGCGAGCGGCCGACGAAGCCGAAATCGGCGTTGTAGGGACGACCGCAGCCGTTCGGGCAGCCGGTCATGCGGAAGAGGATCGGTTCGTCTTCGAGACCGAGTTCGCGCAGTGTTGCGTCGATCTTATCCATGAAGCCGGGCAGGACGCGCTCCGACTCGCTGAGGGCAAGGCCGCAGGTGGGCAGGGCGACGCAGGCGTGGGCGACTTTGCGGGCGCGGGTCATGCCGTCGCTGTGTACGACGCCATGCTTGGCGAGGATGGCATCAACGGCGTCTTTCTGCTCAGGAGCGATGTCGGCGATGATGATATTTGTGTTCGGCGTGACAATGAGCGGCAGGTCGAGCGTTTGGCACAGCTCGGTGAAGGCGCTGCGGTAGTGCGGGCCGTCTTCGCGGTCCACGACGCGTCCCATGCTGACATGGACGGCGCAGTAGAGCTTGCCATCACCCTGCTCGTGCCAGCCGAGGTTGTCCTCGACGCTGTCGAATTTCAGTTCTTTGGCGGGGAAGGTTTCGATGCCGGGCAAGCGACGTACGACTTCCGCGCGGAAGCCGTCGATGCCCATGGTCTGCACGGTGTACTTCATGCGGGCGTTTTTGCGCTCGACGCGGTTGCCGTGGTCACGCTGAGTGGTGACGATCGCCTCGACGACATCGACGACATTGGCACGCTTTGCGTAGAGCAGCGGCTGTCCGAGGAAAGGACGCGTGCTGAGCTGGCCGTGGCTCATCCCAAAGCCGCCGCCAACGACGAGGGTGTAGCCTTCGACTTCACCGTCCACGACATGCGGCACGAGGCCGAGATCCTGCGAATAGACATCGACGTCATTGCAGGGCTGGATGGCGACGCCGATCTTGAACTTACGCGGCAGGTAAAGCTGGCCGTAGATGGGATCGTCGCCTTCGGGAGCCTTCGTGACCTCACGGACGGCTGGATCGACCTCGGGGTCTTTGATCCAATCGGGATCGACCTTTTCGCCATCAAGCCAGATGTCGGCATAGGCGCTGGAGCGCCACAGGAAGCGCTGGCTGATCTCTTCGGTGAGCTTCTGCGTGTCGGCATGCACAGCGTCCTTGATCGGCGCGGCAGGCCCCATGGTGTTGCGCACGACATCACCGCAGGCACCCATGGTGGAAAGACCGCTGTGGCAGACGTTGTGAATGACTTCCTTCAGGCCGCCTTTGAGCACGCCATGAAGCTGGATGCCCTGGCGATTGGTGAGGCGCATGTTGCCGAAAGCCTTGGTGCAAAGATCGTCGTGGATCATCCACTGCTTCGCGGTGATGCGGCCGCCGGGCATCTTGCTGCGGATCATGAAGCTCCAGGCCTTCTCCTGCTTGGCCTTGCTGCGCTCGGCGCGGACATCGCGGTCGTCCTGTTGATAAGAGCCGTGGTGCTTGAGCAGGATGTTCGAGTCGTCCGGGATGTTCGGCGTGCTGGTGTCAGCGAATTGCTCAGCGAGTTGTCCGCGGAGGCCTGCGGAGGCGAGTTTGATGTCTTCGACGGAGGCTTTGCTCATAAAAATGGGTGGACGTGGAATGGGGGGCGGCAGACTGGACTAAAATGCCATGAAAGCAAGCTGCGGCAAGAGTTATTATCAATAAAGTCTATCGGTTTTATGTAGAATCGCATTGGCGATGCTATTGACCTATGGTTCTCAGCCCGTACCCATTGCGTTTGCAAGCCCTTCGCAAAATTAGCTAGGCAAAACGCTTTTTTGATCGTTTCCTAGGTCACTGCCATGACCCACCGCCTTCTTCTCGCCCTTGCTGTGCTCACGAGCACGGCCTCCGCCGTCGATTACCGGACCCAGATCGCCCCGATCTTCCGCAACAAATGCTACGCCTGCCACAGCGTGACCAAAAAGGTCAAAGGCAAGCTGGCACTGGATGACAACAAGATCACCGAGCAGATCGGCGCTGGAAAACACATCATCCCCGGAGAGCCGATGAAAAGCACGCTCTTCATCAGTTGCACCCTGCCGGATGATGACACCGACGTCATGCCCCCGGATGGCAAAAACCGCCTCACCGACGCTGAAGTAACCACGCTTAAGACTTGGATCACCGAAGGAGCCGCCCTCGCCGCAGGTGCTGCTGCCCCGGCCGCTGCTCCCACAGCCGCCGCCCCCGCTGCAGGTGGCGACGGTCCGCTGCTGAAGTGGACCACCAGCGACGGCAGAACCAAGGATGCCCACTTCATGGGCCTGCAAGGCGACAGCGTCCTGCTGAAATTCCCCGACACAGGAACCACGCACATTTTCCCGCTCGCCAAGCTCTCCCCTGAAAGTCAGGCGCAGGCCAAATCAGCGACGAAGTAAGCCCTCACGCCATCGTTTTTCTCAAGCCGCCATCCGGTTGAAACCGGGTGGCGGTTTATTTTACCCCAGCACAAACGCTGACTCCGCCACGCGCTGACCGTTGATCTGCAACTCAACACGATGCCTGCCGGGATGATGCTTCCGCGTGGTGAAATCACGGATCACCTGACTCTTGCTCAACTCGAGGGTGTCGTGTGCTGGCAGGTCGGCCTCGGTCCATTTGAAGACCTTCTCAGCGCTCACGCCACGCGCCTTCATGTAGTGAACGACGTAATCTACAGCCAGCCGTTGTGCTTTGCGACTGGTGGAGGTGATCACTGCTGTGAGCGTCAGCCTATCACCAAGGGCAAGACGTTGTGGAGCAGCTTTCAGTGAGGCTGTGACCTCGGCTTGTTTGCCAAACCCGAACAGCTTCAGCGCCCGTGGATGCCCGCGCTTGATCAGCGTGCGGCAGGCGTGCTTGGCGATCCAGCGCAAGTGCTCACGTTCCAGATCCCAGGCTTCGAGAAGCTGCAAAACGAACTCAGGATGATCTTTCGTGATGTCGTTGAGGTGATTCGCCACCGAGCGCCGCACAAACAGTGAATGGTCATCCTTCAACGCCTCAAGAATTGCGCTCGTGGGTGCTGGATCACGCACCAGCGCCTGCAACCGCATGCCCCACGGCAAACGTGGCCGCGAACCCTCGCTGGCGAGGCGGCGGACCTTCTCATCGGGGTCCGCAGTCCACACCCGCAGCGTTTTGAAAGCACGCTCCTGATCGACGAGGATGAACGGCCTCACCGCAAACTCGGCAGAACCGAAGACAGTGAAAAAGCGCAGCGCCTCCATAGAGAAGTCGAAATCACCGCGTCCAAACGTGGCAACGAAGTCGCAGAGGAAAATGGAGACAAACTCATGCCCGAGCTTCGGTGCGAGCTTTTGCAGCACACGCACCTTCTGCTGAAACGAACCCGGCAGTGCCGCATCCACTGCGACGGCGCATTGGTGCAGGCGTTGCATCAACGAACGCTCCGACAACCCGCCAAGCACGAGCTTTAGAAAGCCTTTCTCATCAAACTTCGGCGCGAGCGCGGCGAGTTCGCGGCCGATGGCCCGAAAGCGAGCTTCATCGAACCAGTCTTTGAGTTGTGGTGGGGGGGTTTCGTCGGACATATCTGAAAGAGTCACTTCATCTTCGCAAACGCCGCGCGTATTTGCTCCAGGTTACCGATCATGAGCACGACCTCGTATTCAAACACCAATCCTGGCTTGAGTGAGAAGGTCTGGATCGGAGCGAGGTAGCTGCAATCGCCCTGGTTGCCGTTTCGCACGCGGTAGCAGGTGATTTGTGACGTGTGCGGCATGGACAGGCCGATGCCATGGTCCTTGGAATCCACCCACGCGCACCACGGCTCGCGGACCTTAAAGTATTCGTTCGGAAAACTGGGTTGTTTGCGTGTGATCTTCGTGTCTGCGTCTATAAACACCAGCGCGTCGAGCTTTGGCGTCACAAACAACGCGGGAAGCTCCTGGTGCCTCGGCTTGTGCTCTTGCGTGCCCGTGTAAGTCATCTTGAACTTCAATCGTGCCATTCCTCCATCCAGCCGCAGCCATTCCTCCATGATGCACTCGGGCGTGAGGGCTCCGGTGGCCCAGTGTCGCGGTTGGGTCTTCGCGTAGAAGCTAGTGGCGTCAGCTTGGGTCTCCACGACCTCCGCAGGCTCGTTTTTCCAGCTCCCGCCCTGCACCGGATTGTAGCGCCACGGCTTGCCGTTCCAGTCGCTGCCGTCCTCATCGCCATAATACGACTGCTGCACATAGCGGCCCACGTCATAAGCGTTGAGCAGGTTCTCCTGCGTACCCGATTTCGAAAACCAACCGATGCAGGCGCCCGCATTCAGATTCACGCCAAGCCGTACTTCGCCGTTGTCGAGGTAGTGCCAGCTTTCGGCGGCCAGCATGGGGTTCATGCTGCTGAGCAGCCAAAGCAGAAGAAATCGTCTCATGGGGTGGACATGCCGAGTATGCGTTCCAGGCCGTTGGGCAGCTCCAATTTTTGTTTGAGCTGGCGAAGGTAAGCGGCTTCGGACTGCCGGGTGGCGGCGAGACTGGCGGCCAGCTTTTCCAAATCACCTGCCAGCCGAAGCTGGATGCCGGAACTGGCAATGGCGCGGGTTTTGTCCAGTGCGGCGAGTTCCTGGTGCCAGGTGGTGCGCAGTGGGACGAGTTCGGGATGCAGACCCGCCGCATCCGCCGCGCCCACAGGGCGGTTTTGAGCGATGGTTTGAATCTCCCCCTGATAAAGCTGCTGCAGACGGGTGTTGGACTCGCGCCGGGCGGTCTGCTCGCGGACTTGCAGGGCGCGCAGGTAGTTGGACCGCAGGGCGGCGAGATTGGTTTCGTGCGGGCGGGTGACGAGCGTCGTCAATTGATCACGAAAGCTGGCAAGGATGGGGGCGAGTTCAGGTGGTGGAACGCCGGGCGTTGTAGGAGATTCGACGGGTTTAAGCGACAGCGGGCGTGTTGTCGTGAGTTCGATGTGCTCGAACGGCACTTGCAGCTCTGGACTGTGAAGGGTGCAGGCGGCAATGCCTGCCAGCATGCCGGGCGCGGGTTCGATCAAGCGCTCGCCAATGCGCCGCCAAGGTTCGTCCGCATGGCCGACGGGCCGCCATGAGGCGCACAGGACTCCAGCTCGCAGGACTAGCTGCAGTTCCACCTCCGTATCTTTCACAGGGAACGACTGCATGGTAACCCAGCGCGTGTACTTCGGACTGTTCAAGCAGCCCTCAAATAAGATGCCATGAACACCGGATTTGCCGAAGCAGCCGCGTTCCAGACGAAGATAATTTGCTTCATCCTGCCAGAGCAGCAGACCGCCGCCAGCGAAGGCGTAAGCGCCTGCGGCGGTGAAGCGCAGGCGGGTGCTGAGGGTGAACTCTGCTCCCACCGGATGCAGCAGGCGCGGGGCATGGTGATTTGAACTCGGGAAGAGATCGCCGTTCCTGCTGCTGAGCACTGCCCAGCCCTGCTCGAAGCGCATTTCTGGCATGCCTGCTGGATTCACGAAGGTCCAGCCTTCGTGGCTTTCACCGGGATTAAAATCCAGGCGATGAGAGGTGGTGGCCGAGGTGAACGGAACCGTCTGCGGCTCAGGACGCAGCGCGAAGCCAAAAAGATCACTGTAGCACATGAAGGTGCAGCCCGGCATGGACCGCAGAACATTCAGAGTCGTGCCCGAGTGGCCGCCCCAGACCACCCAGCCGTCTTTGGTCAGCGCGGTGCAGCGGCGGAAGCTCTGGCTGCGCAGATCGAATACATGCTGAAGACGGTTCAGCGGAGCGGGATCGTAGCCGCCTTCAAGCGCGAGCGCGGCCTTGTCCTCAGCCGTGGTGAGATCGAGCAAACCGCCATCCGGCGCGACCAGGAATTGGAGCGCAATGGGCACGGTGTGCCGCTGGTAAACATGCTTGTCCGGTTTCCATGCGCTGTCCTGCGGTTGCCATGCCATTTGCGCGAGAGGGACGGTCTGCAGGCTGCCTTTGACCGGGAAGCGTTTCCCCCACTGCCACAGGCTACCATCTTCGAGATAAGCAACGGCACGAAAGGTGGCGACTCCAATGGCGAGCGCTCGTGCGGGCAGTTTGACCTCGCCATTTTTCATCGTGCCATCGTCGCCCTGGCAGATCACACGCCCGCTTTCGGTCAACAGCACCAGATTGCCCGCCCCGGAGGCGATGTGGACGATCTTTTCGTCCACCACCGGGGATTTCATCTGCCACTTGAGGGCCATGCCCCAGGCCTGGCAGGTACCGTCCGCACGAAGGACGGCGGTGAAGCGATCACCCGCAGCCACCGCCACCGCGTCGGTGATGCCGGGCGGAATGTCACGCTGCCCGGAGCTGTTGTCTCCCCAGGCCACGACGCTGCCATCGGCGCGCAAGGCCACGGCATGGCGGTCGCTCTTGGCATTGCCTGCGAAGGCGACATCGAGCATGACGGCATCCGTGAGGTCATCGGGTGGAAAAGCCTCGGGCTCAGTTTCTCGCGTCATCGGAGTCTCGGCAGCGGAGCCATGCTTCCAAACCTTCACAGAGCAGGGAACCGAGGGTCGCAGGTCCACCTGGAGCGGAAAAGAAGCACCTTGAGACGTTTGGGAAGGCGCTGCCGGCGCAGCCAGAACATCGGCAGCGGTGCTCGCCAGCGTCTCCCCGCTGGGGTGCGGTTTTCGCACGAATTCCAGCACCGCGAGCGTGGCGACGACGAGAAGTGTGATGAGTGTCAGTGCCACGGGGAAGTTTTTCTTCTTCGCAGGCGGCATTGGCGGTGCCGCACGCCGTGGGGGTGGCACAGTGGCGCGTTGTGGGGATGATTTTGGCGGCGGCTTCGAAGGCGCGGCGGTGGGCGGAGCCTCTTTCTTCGCCACCGGGCGGGTGAGAATCTCATCAAGCGCGGTGCGCAGCTCCGCAGTGGAGCTGTAGCGCAGTTCGCGGTCATCCATGAGCGCCTTGCTGACCACGCCGTCGAAGCGTTCATCGAGTCCCGGCACCAACTTGGATGGCTTGGCAAAGATGCCACGCGGCAGCTTGCCGGTGAGCATCTGGTAGAGCATCACGCCCACGGCATAGACATCCGCGCGGCGATCCACGCCCGCGCCGAGGATGAGGGTCTCCGGTGCCATGTAAACGAGCGTACCCATGCCCATGCCGCTCTGCGTCAGACCGTGGGCACCTTGTTGGGATATCTTCGCCAGACCAAAGTCGGCGATCTTTAACGCGCCTTCTGTTGTGAGCAGGATGTTGGCAGGCTTGATGTCGCGGTGGAGAATGCTGCGCTCATGCGCGTAGTGCAGCGCATCGCAAACGTGCGCGGTGACTGCCAGGGCGTCCTGGGGGCACAGTTTGCCACTGTTTTTTTGGAGGAGACCGAGGACATCCCCGCCCTCGACGAATTCCATGACGAGGTACAGCAAACCGTCCGGCGTCTGGCCGGAGTCGAAGACCTTGACGATGCCGGGATGATTGAGCCGCCCCATCGCCAGCGCCTCAGTGCGGAAGCGCTCGGCGCGGGAGGGATCGCTGAGATCGGGAGGGAGGATTTTGACAGCGACTTCGCGCTCCAGCGTGGCCTGCACGCCGCGATACACCGCGCCCATGCCGCCACGACCGAGAAGCGTGGTGATATGATACTGTGGCAGCGCGGCCTGAAGCACCTCCGGCGCGGGAGGTTCCCAACTGGACCGAGGGCGTGACGCGCTGGTGGACGACATGAGAACTGTTTTATGCCGCTGGCAGGAGGAAAGGCACGCGAAAAGTGGCGCTACTTCACCGGCAGGGTTGTGGCTGGTTTGACAGGTGCCACGGCCTGGCTGCGTGGATCAAGGTCAAACACCCGAACATGATCCACCAGCACCATGCCATCCTCATATTGGAAGCCCAGCCAGCCGCCGCGTTTTGGATTGCCGTCACGAGCGCGGGCGTGCAGGCTGCCGTCGATGAACCATTCGAGGGTCTGACCGTCCACCCGTTGGACGACGATGTGGTGGGTGCGCCCGGCTCTGGCGGTGACGGGGTTGGTGTTTACTCCCCCGCTGGTCAGTGAGGTCATGCCGCGCTGGATGACAGGGCGAGCGCTGCCTTTCTCACCAAACATCAGCTTGTAGCCGGTGCCGGCTGGAGATGTGGCGCCCTGCGTGGGTGTGGCATACAATTCACACACCATCACCGCGCCACGCCCCACGAGATTGATGTCGAACTCGATGTGCGCATACTCCGGCAGTTCGCGCCGGAGCCAGCAGCCCCAGCCTTTGTCCTGGGTGTCCTTCAAATAGGCCTCGCTGGTGCCGAGCAGGCCGGTCACGCAGTACCAAGCCTTGCCCTGCTGCATCCAGTCGGAAGACAGCACGCCAGAGTCAAAATCCTCCTCAAACACGAGCCTACCGCCGGTTTTGAGCGTCCCGTCGGGGCGTGCGATCTGGGCGGCCAACGCGGTGACGGCAGGTTTTGCGGCGGTCACCGGTTTTGTTGAACCCAGCACCTCGGCCATCGCTTTTTTCCCCGCCAGCAGATCGGCATGCAGTGCTTTGACCCCGGCGGCCCGGCCGGGCTGCTGACTGGCCGTTTGTTTCTTTTCGAGCGCGTCCAGCGCGTCCAAAAACTCCTTGGTCACGCCGGCGGCGGCCAGATCGCGGGTCTGTTGCAGGCGAGTTTCCTCGGCGCGGTAAGTCTGCCGAAACTGCGGGATCTGCGCCGGGAGAGAAGCGGCGGTGTCGTCGCTCACGGGTGGCTGCTGCCCGGCGGCTTTGAAGCGCCGCAGTTCCTCGGCAAACACACTCGCGACTTGCTTGTTCGAGGTGATCTGTGTGCGTTCCAGCGCCTGCACGAACCGTGATTTCAACAAGGCCATGCCGTCATCGTAAGGCTGTAGCACATGCTGCTGCCAGGTGGCCGCATACTCGGCCTTGAGCCGCTGATATTCGGAGAAGTCGAGCGTGGCGGACGCTGGCAGCAACGTGGATGCCGCCATCTGGGTCTTCGGGGCTGCTGGCACTGCTGGCGTGGCGACGCCCGGCGGTTTCACGGTGGTGGTCGGTGCAGATGGCGGCGCTGCGGTGGTGGTCTCTGCCACCGGCTCCGGTGTAGCGGTGGCATCAAATGTCACACGCACGCCTGACCGCCAAAGATAAACGCCAATGCCTGCAATCAGCCCCAGTGTCGCCAGCCCCCAGCCCCATTCCGTGGCCTTTTTGACCGGTTTGGAGCGCGGCGGGGGCCCCGGTTGCGCTCTCGGCCTCGTGGCCTGTGGCAGAGTCTTCGTGGCGCTGCGTTGAATCGCCGGAGCCGCGGCGGTTGGCGTGTCCTTGACCGGCGCTGGCGGCGTGAACACATCATCGAGATCATGGCGCATCTCCACGGCAGATTGATACCGCTGCTCGCGTTCCTCCCGCAGTGCCCGGGTGATGATCTGGTCAAAGCGCGGATTGAGTCCTGGGATTTGCAAGGACGGCAGCTCAAAGACACCCGATGGCAGCCTGCCTGTCAGCATTTGGTAAAGCATGACGCCCACGGCATAAATGTCCGCCCGGTGGTCCACCGCCGCGCCGAGGATGAAGGACTCCGGCGCCATGTAATGCAGCGTGCCGAGCACCATGCCGCTCTGCGTTAGATTCGTGGCGTTCGTGTTCATCGCCTTCGCCAGGCCGAAGTCCGCCACCTTCACCGCGCCGTCACGGCTGAGCATGATGTTGGCGGGCTTGATGTCGCGGTGGATGAGGCCGCGCTCGTGCGCGTAGGCCAGCGCGTCGCACACATGCGCGGTGATGGCCTGCGCATGCGCGGGCGGCAACTGCCGCTGCTTGGTGATCATGCGCTGCACGTCCGTGCCCTCGACGAACTCCATCACAAAGTATAGCAGCCCTGCGTCGGTCTGGCCAAAGTCATACACTGCGACGATGCCGGGATGGTTCAGCTTCGCCATCGCCCGTGCCTCGTTTTTGAAACGCTCCACGAAGCTGCCATCTCCGCCCTCCAGATGCTGTGGCAGGATTTTGATGGCGACTTCCCGGTCCAGCGATATCTGCCGCCCGAGATACACCGCGCCCATGCCGCCACGACCAAGCAATGCGGTGACTTGATACTGTGGCAGCGCGGCCTGCAACACCTCCGGCGCGGGAGGTTCCCAGCGGAGCGTGGGTTGTGACGCGCTGGTGGATGACATGGGATAAGTTTTATGCCGCTGGCAGGAGGAAAGGCACGCGAAAAGTGAATCTGCCTCAGTCCGGCACATGAATGATCTCGATCTTCGCGTACGCGCCGGAGATGGCGCAGCGAGCGGTGAAGACGTCGCCCTGGCTTACTGCGGTGCCGTAGGCGAGTCCGTTGGTGACGAAGTAATCTTTGTCACTGAAAGGCTTGCCTTGATTGATCTCGACGATCTGGTCAAACGGCAGGTCTTCCTTGTGCCAGCCGCTGGTCAGAGCAGAGGAGTCTCTCTGAAAGGTGACCTTCCGACCGTAGGCGTACAGGCGGAAGTCGTAGTCGGCGTTGGCGCTGGTGGTGGTTGACGACAAAACGCGTCCGCCGCGCCGGAGGTCGAAAGAGCTGTTCGTGTTGCTGAAGTAAGCCTCGCCCGCCATGGTGCCGTCACCCTCCAGACGGGGATCTCCACGCTTGGTCTGGAGCACCCAGCGGATGCCGACGGTGTCCAGCTTTTCGAGACTTAGATCCTTTAGAAAGACCTTCGAGCTGCCACGACGCGGATAAACATACGCCTGCGTTTCGCCACCAGGACTCTCGGCCCGCAAAATCAGGCTGGTGGAGCTGCTGTTGGGCGAGGGCGGATCGGATGGAACGCCCCGAAGAGCATAACGCCCCATGTCATCCGTTCGAGTGACGGCCATGCCGAGGCCGCGCACGATGGTCTGCGCGGCCGGTCGGCCGCGAATGTCGAACACATGGCCGATGATCTGGATTTCCTGCGCGTTTGCCGCTGTGGCAGGCTTGCTGGAAGTGGCGGAAGCCAAGCCGGAGGAAACATCACGCACGGTGAGATTATCGATGAGGACCGTGCCGCCTTGAAAATGGAAGCCCAGCCAACCTTCCTGCAGCGGTTTGGGGTCCGTCGCGCTGGCATGCTGGCGACCGTCCACCTCCCAAGTAATCACACCGCCGGCGCACTGGATGGACACATGCCGCTTCACCACATTTTGAGTTCCACCAAGAATTTTGGCAGCGGATTGGTTGCTCTCGGTGGGAAGATTGCTCATGCCACGGTAAATCAGCGGGCGTGACTCTTTGGCATCTCCCAACCGAAAGCGGTAGCCGACGACTGAAGACGCCATGGACCGACCTGGCTTCGAAAACAGCTCGCAGACCAGCACGGCGTCTTCTTCGATCAAGATCGCGTCAAACTCCACGCGCACTTGCGCGGGCAATTCACGCGCCAGCCAGCAACCCCAGCCGGCGTCGTCCGCTTCTTTGAGGTCAACCTTGCTCGTCCAGAGCACCCCGCCAGTGCAGTGCCAGGCTTTGCCCTGCTGCTTCCAATCTGCCGAGAGCGCGGGTGTGTCGAAAGTGTCTTCAAACGTGACAATCCGACCTGCGGTGACGGGTGGGGCCGGGACGGTGCTTGCGACGGGCTGGGTGGCGGCCACGGGTGGGGGAAGAATGATTTTTTGTACAGCCAGCAGCTTTTCGATTTCCGCATCGCTCTTGATCAGCTCGCCATGCAGTTGCCGTACTGCGAGCGCATGGCCGGTTTGCTGAGCGGCTTCGAGCTTTGTTTGCAGACCAGCCAGAGCCTCGGTGAAGGCTTTCCGAACCCCCGCGCCGGTCGTTTCGCGCACTTGTTGAAGGCGTGCTGACTCCGCGCGGAAAATCTGCCGCAGTTGAACGATGCGCGGTGGCAGCAGCGGATCGTCACCGGCGGGCGGCGGGGGTGCGGCTTCGCGCTGAAACCAGGCTATCTCCACGGCATAAGCGTTTGCGAGGGTCTTGTCTGGACGAGGTTTGGCGAGGGTATGCTCGCGTTGCAGCGCGGCGGCGAAATTGGCCTTCAAGGCCGTCATGCCGTCATCATAAGGCTTTTGCACGCCCGTCTGCCAGTTGGCGGCATGGGTTTGGAGAAGCTGCGAGTATTCTGGGAAATTGAGTGTGACCTTCACTTCCGGCTGCGGTGCTGGAGGCATGCTCGGAGTGGCGACTGACGGCTTGGGCGGCACAACGGGGGCGCTGGCGACGACAGTTGGCTTGGTGGCAGGCGGTGGCGTTGTGATCGCCGGTGGCGTGATGGCGGATGATGATTCGGGTGCCGTGACGAGGGCGGGTACTTCGGTGGGTTG
>CAXNGR010000008.1:0-15440 GCA_964201265.1 Verrucomicrobiaceae bacterium | reverse complement strand
AGCCTCTCCCGCTTCTTCCTCCGCCTCCGAATCCTCGCGGGCGAGACCGATGCGACGACGTGCCAGCCAGACGGTGAAAATTAGCCCGATCAATCCACCCGCCACAGCGGGAAATTCATGATCCACCAGCGCGAGCAGGAGCATCGGCACCACGCTCGCCGCGAGCGCGAGGTAGATGAAGACAAGGTTACGCCGGATCTCCTGCCAGCTCACCAAAAGGCGAAATGCCAGCAGCGGCACAAAGCAGGCTGCAGCGCTGTGCATGAGCGCAGTCTTCCATGCCACCGCGTGCAGCTCTGCCGCACTCAAGCCGAGCTGCCCAAATCCAAACCACGTCGGCGTCCCCACCGCGCCAAACGAAACCGGGACGCTATTGAGGATGAGGCAGGCCATCGCCACGCGCAGCGGCGGAAAACCGAGCCCAACGAGCAGCGGCCCCGCCAGCGCGGCAGGCGTGCCGAAGCCGCTCGCTCCCTCGATGAGAAATTGAAACGACCAGCCAATGATGACCACCTGCGCCACGCGGTTGCGGGAGAGATGATTCAGCCAGCGGCGGATCGTCTTCATCGCACCGCAGTGCTCCATCGAGAGGAAGAAAAAGATCGCCCCCCACACGATGAGAATCGGCGTCAGCGCCACCAGCAGTCCCGCCACCACCGAGGCATTCACAAGAGTGGCATCGGTGCCGAACCATGCCAGCCGACTCCCATAGGCCACCAGCGCCGCAAGCGGCAGCGCCTTGGCGGAAGGCATCGGCTTCTTCTTCGTCATCCAATGGATGAGCAGAAGAATCGGCCCGGCGGCAAAGATGAGATCAGCAGCGGACATCATTCCACTTCAGGTTTCACCACGAGCACGGAGCACGGCAGCCTAGTCAGCAGGCGCTCAGCCGTCGATCCCATGAGTGTGTAGCGCAGGTTGGTTTGTCCTCGGGCACCGATCACGATCAAGTCGGCCCCCATCTGATCGGCGTGTGACGCGATGGCATTGGCGTAGTTTGGTTCATTCATCAGCACCTCGCTGGACTCGATGCCCGGCGCGGTTTCGCTTACGAACTTTCGAAGTGTGTCGCTGAGAAGCTGCCGACGCTGCTCGATGAACTCGGACGCCAGCGTCGCCAAGTAGGCATAAGGGGTCGATAACCACGGCTCCTGCCACACATGCAGGAAGTCCACCTTTGCGCCATCCTGAATGGCAATACGATGCGCTTGCGCTCCGACCTCGCGCGAGGTCTCGGAGAAATCAACGCAGGCGACGATTTTCCGGAAGGCATTCGGGTGATTGGTTCGGACCAGCAGGACCTTGCCTGGAACTTGGCGGGCCAGTCGGTGGGCCAGTGATCCGGCACCCGCTTTGGATTCTCCCGCGCCCGTGATCCCGGCCACGACCAAATCGGGGTTCTGCGTTTTGACGTGTTCCAGAATCTCATGCAGCGGCACGCCCACGACAATGGTGCTCTGGCAACCAGCAGGTGCATCAGCCTGCGCCAGCCAGCGCACGAGCGCATCCCGTGCTCCATCAGAGGCAATGGCGGCCTGACGCTCAAAGCTCGTGTTGCGGCTGTCCGCCTGTGAGGACACGGCGGCAGTGTCCACCACATGCAGAATGTGAAGGATGGCTCCATTGAGCCCGGCGAGACGTGAGGCTTGTTCGAGTGCCGAGCGTGAGCCGGTGGAGAAATCCACGGGGACAAGGATGGTTTGAAGCGTGTTCATGGTGATGTGTTTGGAATGTGATTGGATAAAGAAACCTGCTCAGCGCACCACGAGCACGGGACACGGTGCGTGCCGCACCACACGCTCCGCCGTGCTGCCGATGAGCGCGTGCTCCCAGCCGGTGTGACCGTGCGTGGCGATGACGATGAGGCCGGGGTCCACCGCTTTTGCCATCTCGCACAGGGCCTGATGCGGAATGCCCTCCAGCACGACGGTGGTGCTGTTAATTTCCGTGCTGAAATGCTCGCTGCGGCACCTGCGCAGCTCAGCCTCGATCTTGACGTGCCGGGAGGCGAGCTCCTGCTCCGTAAAGACCAGCGGAATCTCGCCCGTCATCGCGATGGCGGGCTGCACATTGGCCAGGATCAGCCGCGCATCAAATTCACGCGCGAGAGCGGCGGCGAGCGGAAAGGCTTTGCGTGAGTTCTCGGAAAAGTCCGTGGGCAGCAGAATCCAGCGGAAGGCGGTGGCATTCGCAGCGGGTCGGCTCTCATCCGGGCGTCCGCGCATCACGAGCACGGGACACGGCGCGTGCTGGACGATGCGCTCCGCATTGCTGCCGAGCAGCACATGATCCAGGCCCGTGTAACCATGAGTAGAGATGACGATGAGATCACACTTCAGCTCGGCGGCCAGTTCCACGACCACATGAAAAGGTTTACCCACAGCCACCACCTGCCGCACCGGCACATCGGCAGGCACATGCTCCGCAACGAACTCCGCGAGCTGCTCACGCGCCGGGCGCTGCCAGTCCTGTTGAAGGCCGACGGCATCAAGCACCACATGCGAACCATGCGGCTGATGCTTCACCACATGCACGAGGGTGAGCTTAGCGTCATACCGCCGGGCTAGGTCCAGCGCGGCATGGAGTCCGTGGAGGCACGGCTCGGAAAAATCCACCGGAGCCAGGATGTGTTTCGGCTGGATGGCATCAGGTGCTGGATCAAAGTTCGCATTCATAGGGTCATCATTTTCGACACCTCACTTTGGAACTTCACGACAGGGCGAACGAGTATCCATTTCCGAGTGGAAGCATCGGTTTAACCGAATAGTCTGGCTGCACATGGACTCACTGAACTATCACCATCTCCGCTACTTCTGGGCCGTGGCCGGCGAGGGCTCCATCTCACATGCAGCGGAAAAGCTGCATATCTCGCAGCCCGCGATCTCAGAGCAGATTCGGGAGCTAGAGGCAGCCTTGGGGGAGAAGCTCTTCCGCCGCGAAGGGCGCGGCCTGACGCTGACCGATGCCGGAAAACTCGCCTTCAACTATGCGCAGCAGATTTTTGCGCTCGGCCAGGAGCTGACGAGCGTCATCAAACAAGGCCCCTCTGCGATGCATGTGCGCCTGAATGTGGGCGTGATGGACTCGCTGCCGAAGCTCGTCACCAATGAAATCATCAGCCCCGTTTTCTCCCTCCCGCAGACCGTGCATGTCATCTGCCGCGAGGGAAAACTGCCCGACCTGCTCGGGCAGCTTTCCGCGCATCGGCTGGATGTTGTTTTGAGCGATGAATCCGCATCCAGCACCAAGAATTTCAAGACCTTCAGCCACGCGCTCGGGGAAACGGGCACCGTGTTTTGTGCGGAGAAAAAGCTCGGCTTGCGACTCCGGCGCGGTTTTCCCCGTTCACTGCACGGTGCCCCGGCGCTCCTGCCCACTGAAAACACCGCGCTAAGGCGTGCGCTGAACACCTGGTTTCACGAGCATCAGATCGAACCCAAGGTCGTGGCTGAATTCGACGACCCCGCCCTCATGAAGACCATGGCGGCGGAAGGTCGCGGCTACATCGCCCTGCCCGCCGTGTCCCTGGCAGATGCCGTTTCCTGCTACAACTATCAAGTGGTGGGACGGGCCGACACCTGCCGCATCCGCTTTTATGCCATCACCGGCAAACGCATGATCGAGCATCCCGCCGTGCGGCAGATGACCAAGGACGCGCGAGCGTTTTTTCACGGCTGAGGCCGGACTGAACCATCGCTGGAGGTAGAATTAGATCCGTCAAATCTTAACAAACTTTCGATGCTAAGGCACAGTCAGCCCGCCCTCCCCCGCCGGTCGAGTGTCAAGGAGGGTGCCATCACCTCCCGAGTGACGGCACCGCACCTGAAACTGACAGTTTCAACCAGAGGGTTTTAGAGAGAACGGGCTGATACTTTGAGTTGTAGCCTTGGCAGCTTTGCTGCCAATGAGCGTTCTCAGCCAATGCGTCTCAGGAATCGGCTGAGCGTGACGCCTGTCTCACACGGAGGTCCACGAGGCTTTGTTTCCTCTTTTCACGATCACCCGCCCCTCGTCCTCGATGGCGAAGAGGTGGAGCCAGCCGTTTTCGACGAGCTGGCGCACGCTTTCGTGTTTGGCGATGACGGCGTCGATGTCGGCGCGGGGGGCTTCGATGAGGACGCTGAGGCGCACGGGCTCGTGCATCCAGGTTTCGCCGTTGTGGACGCTTTGCAGCGGCAGGCCGGCCTGGAGGTCTCCGCCGTTGCCTTGCTGGATACCAAAGGTGCCGACGACGTTGTGCGTGACCTTGTTGCCGCTGCCCCAGAGGCGGTTGTTCACCGTGCTGGCGTAGTATTGGAGGTTGATCCAGTTCGCCACGACCATGGGCGCGGTCATGATGAGCTCGAGCGTGCTCTTGGTGGTGTCGGCGCTGTGGCGGTAGTTGTGCAAAAAGACGCGTCCGCCGAGATTGAGGTGCCGCGTGCGTTCGCGGGGCGCGGCGATGAAGGCGGCATTGCCAGCGAGACCCCACTCGGGCCGCACCTGCGCCCAATCGCGGCTGCGCTGATGGATGAGCTGGTCGAGCTCGGCCTCCTCGGCGCTGGCGAGACCGAGACTGGCGGCGCGTTGCTGGCGGCAGCGTTTGGAGCCTTCATCGAGCCAGAGCTGGAGCTGCAAAAGGTCCGTCTCATGCGAGAGCGGCACTTTGTCGGCATCAAAGATCGTGATCGCGTCCGTGGTGGTGTCGTGCAGTGCGGCGATGAAGCGCGTGTCCTGCGGAATGCGGATGCCTTCACCTTCCAGCACGGTGCGAACCATCGGTTGATTGAGGATGGCGGCGGCGACGCGGGCATTCGAATCGCCCGCATGACCTCCACACGCACCGCAATCGAGCCCGGCGGCATACGGATTGTTCGTGGTGTTGCTGCCGTGACCGCAGAGCATGACGAGGCGGCTGAAGTTCGAGGTGAGGCCCATGTTTTTCAGCGCACCAAGGGCGAGCTGCACCTGGTCCTCCGGCGGGATGCCGGCCTCGGCCTGCGTGTCATCGAGCGGATCGGGGATGAGGCGTTTGTGCTCGTGCAGATTCGGCGCGGCGCAGGAGGAGCAGCTGTGTGAGTCGTGTTTGCCGAGTTGAAAGCCGTCCTTCACGAGTTTCCACGCGAAGCCGACGCCTGCGGCTTCGACGAAGCTGAAGCAGCTCACCGCGGAGGTTTTGAAGGCATTCCACGAGTGCGCGACACGACGACCGACCTGCAGTTTCCGCCGCGCGTCCTTTTCCTGCTCGGGCGTGGCCTGCGGCAGATGCTCGCGGATGCGATACTTCGGCGTGAAGAGCACCGGCACCTGCGAGCTGCCATGCCGCTGGCCGAAGGGGATGTATTCGATGGGCATGCCAAAGAAGCCCGCGAAGCCCATCGTCTCGATTTCAGGCGAGGCGGCCTCGAGCGAGCGCCGCATGACCTCGGAGCGCACGTCGATGCAAAACACCGCCTGCACCGCCGAGCGCACTTTGGGCACGCTCGGAGCCTGCGCGGCGCTTTGCGTGATCTTTGTGCAAAGTTCACGCTGGAACCCGAGTTCGAGCGCGGCATGCCAGAGCAGTTGTTTGTCCTGTGACGCGGCTTTTTCGAAGGCGAAGCTTTGCAGCCACTCGCCTTTGAGATCGGCATCATCAAACTGCCGCGCGAGTTGCGTCTCAAACGCGAGCCGCACCGCGAGCAGGTCGAGCAGCGATTCATCGTGCGTGCCGTGCATCGCTTTGTCGCGCACCTGATACTGCACGTAGCTGCTCCAGCCGGGCAGCGTCATCAAAAGGCGGTGCAGGTAGTCCTCCACCTTCGCCGCGGGCATGCCGAGCAGGTCGAGCATCATGCTGACTGCGTCCGCGGTGCTCTCCGGCAGGCCGGTAACGACTCTGCGGAAGCCTTTGAAGCCGATGAGCTCCGGCGTGGCATCCACCAGCGCCGCCTGCCGCCACGCGGCGAAGAGCGACTGCTTCTTCCACGGCATGCGCCAGGCCGATTGACCTTCGTCAAAGTACGCCGCGCACCATTTCGTGATCTCCTCCGTAATCAGCGTGCTCCAGCGTCCCCCAAACCGCGTCGTGGCGATGTCGGCGAGGCTTTGCAGGCCTGCGAGCGGTTGCGGCTCGGGATTTTTCATCCAGGCGAGCAGATCGGCGGTGCTGATCGCCGCGCCGCTCTGCTGGATCGCGGCGGTGAGGTCCTGTGACGTGATTCGGCCGCTGGCGAACTGCTGCTGAAAATAATCCACGCTCATGAGCATGCTCTCGTGCGTGACGCGCTGCATGAGGCCGCACACCTCCGCAAACGGCCGGCCGGTGAGACCCACGAAGGGATTCACGGCCACAAAACTGTGCAGCGGCCACAGCGGCGGCACGCGCAGGCAGGCATTGCGTGCATGCCGCAGCCAGTTCGGCTTGTCCGCGAGGACGACGGGCTTGTTGATGGCGAGAGCTTCGGTCGCGGCGTCGAGGGTGGTGTTCATATAAAGGGTAGGCGTGAGGTGTTTCAGGCGATGAGTTTCTGCGTGATCCGGTTGAAGAGCGTGCCGAGGTAGAAGCCGTTGCTGGCATGCACGTAGAGTCGCTGGAAGGCCGGGCGTGAGGCCCAGGCGGGCAGTTGTGACTGGAAGACGAGCACTGCGAGGAAGAGTAGTGCCACGAGGATCATCACCGCGTGCTCCACGCCGCTGCGCAGTGGCGCGTAGGCCGGCACGCTGGCCGCGAGCAGGTGCTCAAAGCCCGCATGCAGCGCGAAGCACGCCGCCGTGGCCACCGCGACGAGACCGATGCCGCGCAAGATGAGCCTTTGCCGCATGCTGCTGCTCCACAGCGTCCACAGCAGGTGAGACATCGCCATGATGAAGACCGCGATGAGCAGCACCTGCCCCGGATCATTCGCCAGATCGAAGCTGAACGCCGCCGCGACACCCAAACCGATCACGATCGACACCGCGAGCGAACCGAGCACCACCAGCGGATGCGCCGCGGGCCGTCCAACGGGCGTCCACGCGGATTTTGCGAGATTCACCACGCTGCCGCTGCTCAGGAAGGCATGCGCTTTGTAGAGCGAGTGCGCCACGATGTGCATCATCGCCAGCGCGAAGGCCCCGAGGCCGCATTGCAGCATCATGAAGCCCATCTGCGCCACCGTGGACCACGCGAGCGACTTCTTGATGCTCGTCTGCGTCATCATGATCACGCTCGCGAAGAGCGCGGTGAAGGCGCCGAGCAGCGCCAGTGTGTTCAGCGCCGTGGAGGATAGCGTCACCAGCGGGCTCAGCCGCACGATGAGGAAACCGCCCGCATTGATGATGCCCGCGTGCATCAGCGCGGAGACCGGTGTGGGCGTCTCCAGCGTGTCCGGCAGCCAGGAGTGGAAGGGGAACTGCGCCGACTTCAGCATTGCCGCTGCGACGAGCAACCCAGCCACCAGGCCCGAGTGCGGCCCCGCGGGATGCGCGAAGAGCTCATGAAACTCCCACGTGCCATGCCCGCGCCACACCAGCACCAGCGCCGTGATCATGCAAACGTCCGCCAGCCGGCTGATAATGAACTTTTTCCGCGCCGCGATCACCGCCGCCGGCCGCTCGCGGTAGAAGGTGAGCAATTGATGCAGACTCAGGCTCGTGGCGATCCACGCCGCCGTGAAGAGCAGCAGATTGCTCGAAAGCACCAGCACCAGCACGCTCGTGAGCGTCAGCACCAGCCAGCGTGAGAAGGTCGCTTGGCCTGGATCACCAGCGAGATAGTTCGCCGCGTAACGCGTCACCACGATGCCGAGAAAGCTCACCAACAAGAACATCAGTGAAGACAGCGGATCGACCAGCAAAGCGAGCTTCGCCGGCCCCCAAGCTGCGAACTCAACACGCATCGGCCCCGCCAGCGCCACGCTGCCCGCCAGGATGACGGCTCCCGCGAAAAACAGCCGCGCCACCCAGGCCGCGCCCTCCGCCGCCTGCTTGCCGTGTTGCAGCAGCATGCAAAAAGCGATCAGGACAATAAGCAGCAGCGGCATGATCAGGTCCGGGGCTTCGAGGAGTGCGGGAGTGGGCAGCGGGATGGAGTTCATGAGCAGTTTGGCGTTCGACGCCGCCATTTCTGCTCCTCCCCCTCGCTTCTCTCCAATTCATGTTTTGCCAGGAATCGTTCGCTTTGCTAAAAGCATGCCGTCATGGCCTTTTTGAACTACCACCACCTCCGCTACTTCCGCGCCATCGCCCATGAGGGCAGCCTCACGAAGGCCGCGCGGCACCTCAAGCTCTCGCAATCGGCCCTCAGCGTGCAGCTTCGCAGTTTGGAGGAAAATCTCGGCCAGCCGCTGTTTGAGCGAAAACACAAGGCCCTCATGCTCACCGAGGCCGGCCAGATCGCGCTCGAGTATGCCGACTCCATCTTCCGTAGCGGCGAAGAGCTCACCGACCTGCTGCAAAACCGCGCCAAACGCAGCCGCGGCTTCCTCCGCGTCGGTGCAGCCTCAAATTTGTCGCGAAACTTCCAACTCTCCTTCCTCCGACCCCTCATCACCCGCGACGACGTCGAGCTCATCATCCACTCCGGCACGCTGCGCGAGCTTTTGGCCCAACTCCAAGCCCACACGCTCGATGTCGTGCTTTCCAACACGCCCGTGCGTCGCGACTCCGAGACCGGCTGGCACAGTCATTTGCTCGATGAGCAACCCGTGAGCCTCGTCGGGCACAAAAAACGCGGCATGAAGCCGTTTCGCTTTCCCGAAGACCTGCGCACCACGCCCATCGTGCTCCCTAGCCTCGAAAGCAGCATCCGCGCCGCCTTTGACGTGCTCATGGATCAAACCGGCATCCGTCCCATCATCGCCGCCGAAATCGATGACATGGCCATGCTTCGTCTCATGGCCCGCGAAACGAATGGCGTGACATTGGTGCCTCCCGTCGTGGTGCGCGATGAGCTCGAAAGCGGCACCCTCGTCGAGCGCCACCGCTTCCCCCAGATCAAAGAAAGCTTCTACGCCATCACGCCGAGCCGCAGGTTTCCCAATCCGATTCTCCGCGAGCTGATGACGAAAAAGCGCTAAATGTACGTTGTTCACGCTTTAGCGTGCAGAACGCAATCCCACGCTAAAGCGTGAACAACATACTCAAAACTTCTCCGGCCGCATCACCTGCACCTCGCTCTCATACGCCACCATCGCGTAGTCTTGGAAGAACTCCCGGTGCAGCCTCGCGAGCAGCGTTTCCGCCACCACAGGCTTCGCGATGACCTGGATTTGCACATTGCCGCTCTCGACGAGATCCGCGCTGCGCTGCCCTTGGCGACCGCTGCCGCGCACATCGAAGGCGGTGTGGCCATGTGCGCCGCATTCGTGCAGTACCTCGACGATGCGCTCCTCCAGCACGGCTTCGCAGATGATGGTGACGAGTTTCATGGGATGCAGGTTCATGGCGGATCAGGCGTGGAGGAGTTTCGCGGCCTCGTAGAACAACGGAATGCCGAGGCTGATGTTAAACGGAAACGTGATGGCCAGCGCGGCGGTGAGCGAGTAGGTCGGATTCGCCTCCGGCACCGAAAGACGCACCGCCGCCGGAGCCGCGATGTAACTCGCGCTCGCCGCCAGCACGCCGAGCAAAGTCGCCCCGCCGAGACTCAGCCCCACCCAGCCACCGAGCAGCACGCCCGCGAAACCATGTACCAGCGGCGCGGTGACACCAAAGAGCAGCAGAAACACCCCGACCTTCTTCAAATCACCGAGCCTGCGACCCGCCACCATGCCCATTTCGAGAAGGAACAGCGCCAGCACACCTTGAAACGGCGTCACGAAGAAGCCCTCGACCGATTCCATGCCGCGCTTGCCGCACAGCGAGCCGATCACCATCGCGCCGATGAGCAACAGCACGCCTTTGCCCAGCACCGCATCCCGCAGCGCATGCCGCACGCCCGGATCACTGAGCGAAAACTTGCCCCCGCCGAGCACGCCCTTGCCCAGCATCACACCGACGATGATCGCGGGCGATTCCATCACCGCGAGAAAGGCCGACGCATAGTTCTCGAAGGGCTCATGGATGCTTTTGAGGAAGTTCGTCGCCGCGATGAAGGTCACCGCGCTCACGCTGCCGTAGTGTGCTGCGATCGCGCCTGCGTCCGCCACGCTGAACTTGCCCAACTTCCGCAGCACCGGGTAAGTCCACCACGGAATCAGCCCGCCCAGCCCCATCGCCGCCAGCGCCGGCAACCACACCGCTCCGATCCCCGCCTCATGGATCGCCACCCCGCCCTTAAACCCGATGGCGGTCAGCAAATAGATCGTCAGCGTGGTGTAGAGCGACTCGGGAAACTTCAAATCGCTCTTCGACACCGCCGCGAAGACTCCGAGCACAAAAAACAAGACGGCAGGGCTGAGCAGATTCGATTGAATGGCAGTGAGGAGGTCCATGAGCGCGTTTTCATGTCCTCAGAGCAAGATTCTTTCCAATTCATGTTTTGGGCCGAATCGTTCGCTTTGATCAAATCAAGGCCGCGGCCCATACACGGGCACTTGGTCGCCCGCATACGCGCCTGCTTCGGTGAGAGCGGAGAGGTCTGGAGCCTCGTAAAGCCGTGCGGGGTCTTCGGGGAGTGAAACGGGCACTTGGACCTGGCGGCCGTGTTTTTCGAAGTCGGTGCCGGGGAGCTTTTGGAAGGTCCAGGTGCGGATTTTGCCTTCGAAGGGCCTGCCGAGCACGGCGTAGGCATTGTGGTCGATGACGCAGTGGTCGCCGAAACTCTGCGCATCGACGGCGCGGCCTCGCCCGGGGCCGTAGCCGCCGTATTTCACACCTTCGGGCTGTTTGCCGCCGATGAAGAGATTGTGGGTGATCACGGCGTGATCAAACGGCTCGCTGGTGTGAATGCCGAGGCCGTCGCCGGCTTTCACGACGGTGTTGTGCTGGATGACATCGCCCTGGCTGAAGCGGTGCAGTTTGAAGGGCTCGAGGATGATGTTGAACATCACGTTGCGCCGAAAGTAGTTCGGCCCGCCGAGGCCGGGCTGTGAGGAGATGCCGACGAAGCAGTTCGTGAGGCGATTCCGCATCACGCGGCAGTTGTGGAGCGCGAAATCAGCCTCAATGCCATCGTCGAGACCGGCGCTGACATCGTTGTTGAGGATGTCGTTGCACATCTGCGGTGCCGCGCCGTCGTCTTCCATGTGGCTGATGCAGTCGCGAAAGCCGCTGACGCGATTGTGGCGGATCACATTGCCGCTGCCGGTGAATTGGATGCCTTCGCCGTCGTTGTCGCCGCCCGCGCCCATGATCTCCGGCTTCCATTCGCGGATGCCGGTGATGACGTTGTCCTCGATGCAGCCGTTCATCATGCCGGGCTTGTAGGCCTTGATGCCAAACTGGGCGTTGATGCGGCAACGTCGCACCACGCAGTGTTCCGAGCCATTCAAGCGCACCGGGCCGTTCACGGTGACGCCTTCGAGATAGACCCACTTCCGATTCGTGAGGCTGATCTCGCTGAAAAAAGCCTTTCCAGTCGCGCTGCGATACACAATCGGCCTTCCGGGCTCGCCATCGCAATTGAATGTCGCCGCGCCGTAATCGCCATCGGCGAGCAAAAGCACCTCGCCGGGCTTCACCGCATTCAAATCGCCCTTCGAGCCGTTTTTGACCGCCGCATCGGCTTTCGCGATGGGTTCAGGCCTCGTCGAGCACTTCACGATTTTTGTCGCGGAGCCGCCATCGGAATCACTGAGCTTCAATTCGATCTCGTAGCTCGTTCCCGCCTCCAAATCGAACACGCTGCCGCTGAGCCGATTCGTCCACGTGAAGATCGGCGAGGTCTTTTGGCTCTTTCCAGCGGGAACGCGCCGCAGCGCTTCGGCATCGCGCCAGGCGGTTTCGCCTTGTTTACGCACTTTCACTTCACAAGTCGCGTCGAGATCGTCATCGCCCTCGATCTGCCATTCGACAGCGAGGTGGTTGATCGTCGGAAACGGCGTGGTGACCTCACCAGGTGTGAGTGAATCTATCGCGTGAACCGTCGAAACGAGCAAAAGGAAGGCAAAGAAGCGCATTCAGCCTCACTCAACGACCACCGCCCACTCTCATTTCTCAGCAAAGCGCTGAGTTGGGGCTCAATCTGCCTCCGGCAGCTCGATGGTGATCTCGTCGTCGATGCGGCCTTGGAACTTCCACACGCCGTCGATTTGCACCGCGTCATCGATTTCGAGTTTCAATGCCGTGCCATCGCCACTGCGAAGGCGGATCTTCACATTCGAGTATCGGGGCTTCTCGGACACGGCATCTTCATCCACATCCAGCTCCACACGGGTGAGCGTAACCTGCGCAAGTTCACCGAAGCACTTGCTGATCAGCGCCCGCATCTGCCCTGCTCGGATGGCAGTGGCTTCGAGGTACCTTGTCTGCCGTTTGACCTCTTTCTCCTCTTCCTTGGCAGCATCCTTGCCTTCCTTCACCGCTTCCGCAGCCTTCACCTTCCCAGCTACCTCAGGCGAATGCCAGCAGACCTTCAGAGCGGCCTCATCGCTCGCTTTGAAAGCCGTCACCATGCTCTCGACGAGCTTCTGAACCTCCGGCGGCACGGGTGTGTCATCCGCGGCAAAAGTGGACTGGGTGAACAGAGAGCAGACGAGGATTAGCAGGGTGGTTTTCATGCGAGGTAATTCAGCCGAAAAGGTTTGGGGTTTCAAGCCAGAGTTGGGTGACAAAGTGCTCACTCATGCAACTTCACCGTCCGGGCCATGTTGCCAGACCCGTGATAGATCATGCTGCCTAGCGTGCAACCGTAGTTGGACCCGCAGGCGGTTTAGCTGGGGAAATCATGCCACGTCTACCCTCCATCGGTGCTGTAGAGGCGAATCACATCGGGATTCGAAGGAGCTGCCATCCGCCAAGATGGCAGTGAGAATAGCCTGCCAAAGGGATAGTTGGAGATTTCATTCGCATCTTCTATGTCTTCGAGAAGGTAACTCTCGAAATTTAAGCTAAGTCACCATTCATGAACCTCCGCCGCGATCTTCCCGCCTCCCTTGTCGTCTTTCTTGTCGCTGTGCCGCTCTCGCTCGGCATCGCGTTTGCTTCGGGGGCACCGATCATCGCGGGACTCATTGGGGCGGTGGCGGGCGGGATCATCACGGGATTGCTCGCGGGATCGCCGCTTCAGGTTTCGGGGCCGGCGGCAGGTTTGACGGTCGTGGTGGCCGGATTGGTGCATCAGTTTGGCTGGGAGACGATGTGCCTGATCACGGCCTGCGCTGGTGCGGTGCAGTTAGTTCTTGGTTGGTTCAAAGTGGCACGCGGGGCGCTGATCATCGCGCCAGCGGTGGTGCATGGCATGCTGGCGGGCATCGGCATCTCGATCGCGCTGGCTCAGATCCATGTCGTGCTCGGTGGTTCCCCGCAGAGCTCGCCCGTGGTGAATCTGCTCGGCATTCCGAAGCAGCTCGGCCTCGTGAACACGCAGGCGGCGATTCTGGGTTTCCTCACCATCGCGATTCTCATCGTGTGGAAAAAGCTGAAAGCGCCTGCGCTCAAAGCAATTCCGGGCCCGCTGGTGGCCGTGGTGGTCGGAACGGTGGTGTCCATCCTGCTGAAGATGGATGTGAAGCGTGTGGATCTACCGGAGACCTTTGAACTGACCAAACTCGCCCCGCCCCAGCATTGGGGGCCATTCATCACCGCCGTGCTCACAGTGGCGATCATTGCCAGCATCGAGTCCCTGCTCTGCGCCGTGGCCACGGACAAGCTACACAGCGGCGTGCGCTCGGATTTGGACAAGGAATTGCGGGCGCAGGGCGCGGGGAATCTCGTCTCCGGCCTGCTCGGCGGCCTGCCGATCACGGGCGTCATCGTGCGCTCATCGGCGAACATCATCGCGGGCGGCGCCAGCCGCTGGTCAGCCATTTTTCACGGCGTGTGGATTCTGCTCTTCGCGTTGTTTCTTGGCAGTTTGATCGAAAGCATCCCGCTGGCCGTGCTCGCGGGCCTGCTGGTGCATGTGGGCATCAATCTGGTGAATCTGCACCACATCAAAGAGCTCACAAAGCACAACGAGATCCTCATTTATTGGGCCACCGTGCTCGGCGTGACCTGCGTGAACCTCCTGGCCGGTGTCGGCATCGGTTTGGGTCTCAGCATCTTTTTCCTGCTGCGCCGCCTTTCGAACACGGACGTGCAGATGGAGCAGCGCGAGGGCAAATGGCACGTGAAGATCGGTGGCACGCTCACTTTTGCTTCCGTGCCACGGTTGAACGCCGCGCTTTCGACGATCCCCGCCGGTCATCCGGTGGATATCGACCTCGCCGTTGATTTCATCGACCACGCGGCCTTTGAGGCTCTTCACGGCTGGCGTGAAAACCACGAAAAAACCGGCGGCCACGTCGATATCGACGAAACACACGAGGAATGGTACAAGCCCGCCGAGGCCGGCACGCCGCGAAAAGGCAAGTCCCTGCCTGTGACGGCCAAGTGAGCCATACCCCCTGACGGGGGTGCATTATCCCCTCTCAAGGGGATGGGTTTTGGCGGGGTGAAGGTGGTTATTGAGGGCAAGTCACTCACGCTTTCCCCACTCAATGTCGCACGCCACCGAACCCGCCCTCGTTCATCCGACTACAGCCTCGGTGGTCGATTACCACCCGCATCCGCCGAAGCGCAAGAAGCCGCTCGCCAGTGATCTGCTCATCGCGGAGAAGGCGAAGAAGCCTGCAATCTTCACGCTCGAAAATCTGCGTCGCGATGCGTTGGCCGGCACTGTCACCGGACTGGTCGCGGTGCCGCTCACGGTCGGCATCTGCCTGATGTCGGAGTATCCGATTCAGACTGGGTTACTCACGGTGGTTTTCGCCTGCGTGATCGGTTTCGTCACCTTTCTGTTCAAGCCGGGCAACTACGTCGGCACGCCAGGCGTCGCAGCAGGCCTGGCACCCGTGCTAGCGTTTTGCGTCCACAAATTCGGCATGGAAAACATGCCCTTCCTTATCTTCTGCACCTCCGTGATGCAGGCCGTGGCGTGGAAGTACAATCTTCAGCGCTTCGTGATGAAGGTGATTCCGGTCTATTTGGTCGAAGGCCTGCTCGCGGGTATCGGACTCAAGACGGCGCTCAAATTCCTGCCTTATACCTACGGCATTCTTGGCGAGGGTCACGACTGGATGAGCATGGAGCGGATCAAAATGATGGGGCTCTCGCTCGCCACGCTCATTCTATTCCTGCATCTGTTCGGGAAGTATAAGGCTAAATTTCCTGCCGTTCCGTATGTCGCCGTGATCACCTTGGGCGTCATCTGCGGCATCTACATGGAGGTGCCGATGCTCCACATTGAGCTTTCAGCCATCAAGCTGGCGATGCCGATTCCAGACTTCAATGTTCTGCCTCCCAAGATGCTGGTCGAGATCATCGCCTATGCGTTCATGCTTTGCTTGATCGATGTGATCGAGCAGGTGATGAGCAATGCCGCCATCGAAAAACTTGATCCACTCGGTCGCCCGGCAAAC
>CAXNGR010000007.1:0-15543 GCA_964201265.1 Verrucomicrobiaceae bacterium | reverse complement strand
CTGGTCATGGGCGAAAACCGCGAATGTTTCGGACCTTTTTGATTGGCAGTAGAATCCATCCCATTTTTTGCTCCCCATCTCGACTTGGTCTTTTTTTCATTGAGGAGTTTTTCAAAGACCTGGCTGTCATGTACCTGGGCCGGGGTGGTGGAGGCTTTGATATGAGCTTGGTTTCCAAGTCAGCCTTCAGATGGTTCTTCCAGCCATATTGGGCTTGGTTGTTTTTCTTCGTCCAACAGGCTGCGCTGCCTCATTATGGCTCATTCCTTCATGATTTTTCAACAAGCTGCTAACGGGCCGCACCGAGCTTCACGACCTCGAGCTTCTTGCCCACCTTTTGGCGATGCAACTCCTGGCCGCCGGTGGTGGCGCGGATGATGAGGGTCTGGCCGATGGTGGCGGGCAGCATCACGTCCTCGCCAGATTTCAGTGAGCGCATGAAGCTCTCACGCTCCGAGCCGACGTTGATGCCAAAAACACGCACCGCGCCGTCGTGGTTGTTGGTGAGGACGATCTCCGCCGGATCACCAAGGCTGGGCGGCGGTTTGACAGCGGTGGCCGCCGCAGGCAGCGGTTTCAGCGGCGGCAAGCCAGCATTTTCAGGAATGGGCATCGCCCGTGGTGCGGTGGATGACGTCATCGGCGCGTTCGCCATGGGGCGTTTCACGGTAAAGACCGGCTCGATGATTTGGACAGGCTTGGCCGTGCTGACGGGGCGTTTCGGCTCCTTGGCGGCTCCGCAGTCGAATTGAGCGATCAATTCCTCACGGCGCAGTTCCAGCGGCAGGTCGCTGTAGGTCTTCAGCGAGTTGCAGCGCCGCACCAGATCGTCGATCTCGGGAGTGCTGAAGGACGCGGGATCAAAAGGGGCGATGCGCTGGTTTTCGAGCGTTTCAAACTCACGAGCGAGCACTGAGCGCTGCTGTAGTTTTGTGTTCAGGCTGGCCTGCGCGGTCCCGGCGTTGCGCTGGAACTGCGCCTGCAAATTCGCGATGTTCGCTACCATCACCGCGTCCTGGTTTTGGATCAGCGTCATCTGCTGTCGGATCTGCTGAATCTCGATCTGATGCTGCTGAATTTCCGCGAAGATGGCAGCGGCCTGGGTTGTGTTCTGGGACGCGTTGATCTGATCCTGCGCCATGCAAGCGGTGATCTGCTGCATTCGAGCGTTGAGCGGCGCGATCTGCAATGCGTTCATCTGCTGTTGCTGCATGAAGCCGGCCACCTGCACGCGGTATTGTTGGTCAAATTGATTCACGGTGGCTTGGAGCGTCTGGATTTCTGCATCGCAGGCGGCCACGTCCTTGCTTATGACGCCCTGACGTTCCGCCATGCGGGCGACCTCGCCATTTCGCTTTTCCGTGACCTCGGTGATCAGTTTGTTGCGCGCCGCGTCTTCGGCGGTCTTCAGCGTGGCGTACTCGGCGCTCACATGGTCCCGGGCCTTCGCACACTCGGCTCTTAGATCGCCTTTGAGGGCGCTGAGCAGCTCGCTCTCCAGCAGCACTGCATCACCAGCGCTGATTTGATCTTTCCACGGTCCTTTGAACAAGCCAAGCGCGATGCCGCACACACGCGCGGTGTCCTGCGCCGCCGGAGTGACAGGCCGCGTGGCGTAATGATTCTGCACCAGCGAGCGCACCTCCCGCAGCGCCTGCGCGGGCTGGTGCATACAGAGGTTCATCCACAGCCGCGCTTCGCAGGCACGGTCCCACACAGTGCCTTCCTGCTTCTTGCCAATCGCCGACGCGAGGCTCTGAAGCGCCGCGTTGTAATCACCGCCGCTGAGCTGGGCCAGCGCACAGGCGTAATTGGCGCTGCAATCTCCCGCGTCCGCCTTCAAGGCCCGCTGGTAGGCAAGTTCGCACGCGGCTTTAGCCTGCGGCGTGCTGCCCCAGCCGTTTGTGAGCATGGCGCGCACGTAGCCGTGTAGCAGTTCGTTGCAGGGCTGAAGCTCAAAGATGATCTGGTCGTCCTTGTCACACTCGACTTTGAGCATCCCGGTGAAGGGTTCACACTCCGGCGCATCGATAGCGACGGTGTAGTCCCCTTCCCCGATCATCGGTGCAATGCACTCGCCTTTCGCATCGGTCACAAAAGGCTGGTTCAGAGGCGTGGGCAGATTCCCCGAGGGCTGGAGGATGAGTTTGGCGTTCGCCACCGGGAGCCGCGCGTCATTGGCCTTGTCCTTGCCGCTGCTGATGAGCTTCACGACGAGCACGGCCAGATCACAGCGATCCTTCTTCAGCGGCGGTTTCGTGAGGATGAAGTCGTGGACGTATTCGAGCGAGTCCTTCGGCACGGCGAAACCGCGGCCGGCATCTTCCGTCGTGAAACCTGCCGCGCTCACGCGATACGCGTAATCGGCTGACGCGAGGTTTTTGATCTCGTAGTAGCCGCTGGGCGTGCCCGAAGTCGCGCTCGCCACAACGCTGCCACCTCGGCCAGACAGCAGCTCAATCCGCGCCCCCGGCAGCGGTCCGATGAGCCGCCCGGTTTCATCCTGACCGTAAACACGACCATGCACGGCGGACTGACCCGTCTGCCCCGCCATGGGCGGCGGAGTAGCTGCTTCAGGTCCGCTTTCCACCATGAGGAGAAAATCATGCACATAATCGATCTCTCCCTCCGACAAAGCGAACCCACGCTCATGATTCTCATCGCGCCAGCCCTCCGCTTTCACCGTATAGCGATACGGCGCTGCGCTCAGGCCGCTGATCGAATAAAAGCCGTCGTTCCCACTCGTCGCGCTCGCCACCACCGCGCCACCGGTGTTTTTCAGCTCGATCCTCGCCCCGGCGACGGTGCCGACACACGCGCCGGTTTCATCCAGGCCATACACGCGGCCATGCACCGCGCCTGCGGCATGCAGCGAAGCTCCGCTCATCAGCAGGGCGAGAAAAACAAGGATCGTTTTCATAGCGAGGGATCAGGGATGAGCCTCACACCAAAGACACCAACGGCGTCCGTGGGATCAGGCGAGGTAAGAGTCGTCAGGAAAGTAAGCGTGACGAACACGCGACCGGTGGCGAGCACGCCATTCAGCGCGGCGAGATTCGCCGGGGTCAGGGGGGCGGGCGGCGTGTAAGCGGCGGCATTCACGGTGCTGAGGCCGTAACCGGCCATGTTGTTCGTGCGGGCGCGGGTGATGCGCAGCGGAATATCGACGAGCGCCATCGGCTGCGTCACGCCACCGGCGGTCTTCGCGAGGTTGTATTGCCCGGCATCGGTTTGAACCGTCACGAGCGGCTGGAAAGGACTCGCTGGCGAGATGTTCCCGGCGCGATTTCGCAAAATAGGGCCGACGCTGAGTTCCGCACGAGTGAGGGCGACGCCAGTCGTCGCCGGATTTGATCCACCGATGAAGCCAAGGTGCGCCACGGCACGCAGCGTGTTGAAGGGCGCGGGCGGCACGGCCACGAAGCCCTCGAAGCGCACGGTCATTTGCTCACTGCCGCCGCTGGTGGGACGGATGGCGGTGTTGAAGGCCGGTTGCAGCAAACCGCCGACACCCGCCGTGTTTTCATGCGAGGCAAAAATTTGCCCAAAGTGCGCGGGCTGCTCCGCGCTGAGCAGCCAGGCGTTTTGCACCGCCTGCGGATCAACGGTGCGCATGGCGGCCCAGTTGAACGGAACGGCGGGTGCGGCTGGCGTGACCTGAAAACTCGGCGCGGGCGCGTTCCCCGGCAACAGCGGTGGCAGCGTAGGACCGCGCCACATGCCCACGTTGGCCACCGTCGTGCCGGTAGGAAACAAAGGCAGCAGCGAGCCCGTGGCCGCCGTGATCGGCTGCCCGGCCGCGTTCAAGGCCGTGACCACCGGCTGCACATAGAGGTAGGGCAGTTGCGCCGCCGGAATGCCCGCCGCCGAGATCGCCGGCATCACCCGCGTGATGCGCGCACTGCCACCGGAGAGCGTGATCGGCCCGGCGGGTGTGTTTAAAATGGTAGCCAGCGGTCCGGGCTGCAACGGCACTGGTAGATGCGGCAGCACCCCGAACAAATCCACGCGCCACGCGGCGATCTGCGCAGTGTTGCCCGCCGCCGTCCAGTTCACTGTCACCGCGTCCCCATTGCACACAATCGGCGTCGTCGGGGCGATGCGCACATTGCTGATGAGCGGCGCGGCAGGCGGTGGCAGCGGATTCAGCAGATTCGCCAGCGCGTTCAAGAGTGGCAGCAGGCCGAGGGAATTCGGTGGCGGCAGGCCCGTCGGCAGAATCGTGCGCACCGGCGGCAGCAAGGGAGGCGGCGGTGGAAGCGTCAAAGGCGGCGTGGGTGTGAGCTTCGGCGGCTCAGGCAGCGGCGGCACACCACCGGCCAGCGCGGGCATGCCTGCCTTCCAAAGCGGCACCACATTCGGAGCAGGTGCGTTTGGCACCACCGCGCCGCCTGCGTCGAGATGAGCGGCTGGGGCCAGCCAGAGATCACCCAGCACACGTTTGTCATCCGGCTTCAAGTCGCTGTCATAAACCACGCTGCCGTCCGCCTCGATGAGCACACGCCCCAGCTTCGCGCGATCCGGCACGGTGTCGGCCTTCGCTCCACTGCCGATGATGCCGACGCCCGGCTGGACCAGCGAGGCTAGGCTCACCGAGTTTTCCCGCAGGTCAAAACCCGCGATGTCCAGCACCTGCGCGTCCGGCACGTCGCGCAGCGGGTCATTCTCGGAGGTCAGCAGGAATTTCTTCGCCCCGGCTTGGAGGTAGAGCGGATTGCGCGTGCCGGGCTGCTTGTCAGCACCGCTCCTCAAAGTCACACGAAGCTGGCGCACCGCACCCGGAGCCACCTTGGCCGGAGAGTTCTCGACAAACCACGGCGAGGCACCGGAGACGATGCCGTTGAACTCACGAACCTGCGCATGCAACTCGGCCAGCCGCGTCTTTTCATCGTCCTTGAGTTGCGTCTGGCTTTGCAGCGCCTGATACGCAGGCATGAGCTGCTGCAGCTTCTCCCGGCTTTCGATGAGCTTGATCTGCGGATTCGCATCCACCATTCCATTCGCCGCAAAGAGCTTCCCGTTCACCTCGATGCGATAACCGGCCAGAATCCACGCGCTGCGGCCCTGCGAGGCAAAACCCACGCGCTGCAAGTCACCACACTTCACCTCCGCGAGCAATTGCGTGGCGGTGCGCAGTTCGTCGAGCCCCGTGTCCGCACCTTGGACCGAAAACTCAAACGAGGCCATCTGCCCCGGCTGAATGGCGTTCGTCCCGCGATCCAGCGACGTGGCATGCGGAAAGGCCGCAAAGGACGGCTGCATGTCTGTGCCGCCCAGCGGATAAAGCCGCAGGGGAAAGCCCAGCCCCAGATGCACATCCACCGGCTCGCTCAGCGCCATGCCGTCCGTTCCAACACCCAGTGTGATCTTGATCGTCTGCACCGGCTCATTCGGCGGCAACGTGCCGATTTCCAAAGAGGTGCGCGGCAGGCCTTGGTGCGTCACCGACACCTCAGGCTCCTCATCATCCGTGATGGCGGAGGATGGTGACGCAGCCACTGACGCCCCTTTCGATAGCAACGAAGGATCGACCTTCGTGACATACAACGCCCCCGCGCCAATCACACCGCCCAGCACCAGGCCAATCAAGAGGTTTCCCCAACGGGACGGTGGCTTGGCATCAGATGAGGCATCATCAGGGGAACCGGCGCGCATGGCATTAGAAGGCTTGAGTACACAGCATCCACGCAGGGAAGTCCGCGTTGAATCGGGCGGATACTACCGCTCTGCCTCATCACGCTGCAATCTCAATCTTACGCCAACACCCCCGTCGCCACCTCGCCGCTCACATTCGTCAGGCGGAAATTCCGGCCGCCGTAGTTGTAGGTGAGCTTCGTGTGATCCAGGCCGAGCAGGTGCAGCATCGTCGCATGCCAGTCGTGGATGTGCATGGGGTTGAGCACAGCCTTGTAGCCGATCTCGTCAGTCGCGCCGTAGCGCAGGCCGCCTTTCACACCACCGCCAGCCATCCAGATCGAGTAGCCCTTGTGATTGTGATCGCGACCATCCCCGGCCTGCGCATACGGCGTGCGACCAAACTCGCCCGCCCACACGACGAGCGTGTCCTTCAACATGCCGCGTGCCTTCAAATCGGTGAGCAAGGCCGCGATGGGCTGGTCAGTGGCGGCGCAGTTCGTCGCAAGCTGCTCACGCAGACGATTGTGATGATCCCACTGCACGCCGGAGGCGATTTCGATGAAGCGCACGCCTGCTTCGGCCAAACGACGCGCCAGCAGGCACTGCCGCGCGAATTGATCCTTCCCCTGACCGATGCCGTAGAGCTTGAGAATGTGCTCCGGCTCGCCGCGCAGATCGAGCACGTCGGGAACCTCGCTCTGCATGCGAAACGCGAGTTCAAAGGACTCGATCGCACCTTCGATCTCGGGATGATGACCATCGCGCTCCATCTTCCGCTCGTTCAAACTGCGGATGAGCTCAATCTGCGCGCGCTGGAGATCGCGCGGCACGTTTTTGTTCTCGATGTTCTTCATCGGCGGCCCCGGAGCCACGTCCTTCTTCAACAGCGCCGCGTAGAGATCGGGAAGCTGCGATCCTCCGATCTTCGTGCCCTGGCAGATCGCGGGCAGGAACGAACTGCCGTAGTTCTGCGCACCGCCGTTGTCCGCCGGTGGATTCAGCGTGATGAAGCCGGGCAGGTTCTCGTTTTCCGTGCCCAGTCCGTAAAGCGACCACGCGCCAATCGATGGCCGCACAAACTGGAAACTGCCCGTATGCATCTGCACAAAGGCCTGCGCATGATTTGGCAGGTCAGTGTTCATCGAATTGATGATGCACAGGTCGTCAGCGTGCTTGGCCAGCTTCGGATACAGCGTCGTCATCCACTGGCCTGACTGTCCGTATTGACCGAAGGGAAGCACGGCACCGAAGAGCTTCGCACCTGCCGAATCACGGCCCAAATTTGCTATTGTGCCATCGCGCTTTGTTAGCTCTGGCTTGTAGTCAAACAAGTCCAAATGCGACGGCCCGCCGCGCATCGTGAGGAAGATCACGCGCTTCGCCCGCGCGGGAAAATGCGGCATTTTCGATGCCAGACCGCCTTTACCCTGGGCCAAGGCAGAGAAAGCCAGCCATCCGATGCCGGAGGAGAGAGTAGTGAGCGCCTCACGGCGTGAGATGGACGGTTTCATGGCAGGGCGGCACTGTAACGAGTGCGTGACGGCATTTCATGCGTTCGAGCATGAAGGTTGCACGGCGCGGCGGTCGGTTGCAAAGCTGTCGGAGACTTCGTTCATGAGCGCCTCTTTTCCCAACACCCGCTGGAGCTTGATCCTGGCCGCAGGCACAGATGAGGCGGCGCAGGCGGCGGCGCTGGGGGAGGTGTGCAGGCTCTATTGGTATCCGCTATATGCGCATGCACGGCGGCGCGGTCGCGGGCCGGAGGATGCGCAGGACCTGACGCAGGGGTTCTTTGCGCATTTGATCGAGGCACGCGTGCTGGAGCGTGTCGAGGGGCCGGACAAAGGCAGGCTGCGTTCGTTTTTGCTCCGCAGCCTAGACAACTGGATGCTGAAGGAGCATCGCGACGCGACGCGCCTGAAGCGCGGCGGCGGTCAGGCGGTGTTTTCGCTGGATGCGATGGCGGCGGAGGAGCGGCTGGTACAGGAGCCCGTAACGGACGAGACGCCGGAGCGGCTGTTTGACCGGCGCTGGGCGCAGGCGGTGATCGAGGCGGCGTTTGAGCGGCTGAAAGCGGACTACTCGCGTGCGGGCAAGGAGCGCATCTTCGCCGTGCTGGCTCCGCTGACGGAGAAGGCGGACCGCACCATCCCGATGGCTGAGGCAGCGGCGGAAATGGGTGTGAGCGAGGGAAACGCCCGCGTGATGCTCTTCCGCCTGCGCAAGCAGTTCCGCGCCGCCTTGCAGACCGAAATGATGCGCACGCTGAGCGATGACGCCGATCTCAAAGAGGAGATGGACCACCTGCGGGCGATTTTGACGGGCGGCGGTCATTGATGAGCCGACTCATTCGGGCCAGCGGGCGCGTTTTTCGGGATCGCTGGCCAGCCACTTCATCCAGGCGGTGAGGCGGTCGGCGGGCTTTTCGGGCAGGGAGAGCACTTCGCGGCGGGCGTGGTCAAAGGCGGCGTAGGGCACTTTTTCGAAGGCGTTGTCACTTCCGGCCCGCCAGCGGCCAAAACCCTCCGCAAAGCGCAAAAAACACTCCGGCAGCGGTCCGGAGCTGGCGGGCGGCAGAGCGAAAAGATGAGTGTCTCCATTGCTGCGCGTGGCCAGCGCGAGCGAGCCTTCGCCAGACAGGCAGACGCTCACCAGGTAGCGCAGATCGAGCATGTCTCCGGCGAGCGGCAGACGGCGGCCGAGGTGCCAAAAGCTCACGTTTTGCAGCCCGTCCGCCACCAGAGCGATCTGACCGCCCGGAGACACGCTCCACAGCCGTGCATCCTGACCGAGGGACAGGGCCGCACCGTCCGGCCGACCTGTGCGGGCATCCCAAACACGCAGCAGACGGTCAAAGGAGTTCCCGCTGAAGATGCGCTGTGAATCCGCGGAAAAGGTGGCGGTGGCGCCGCTGCGTCCGGGGTTGTTGTGCTCCAAAGTGGCGATGTGACGCCCTGCGGGAAGTTCCCAGAGGTCGAGCGTGCGCCCGCTTCCGGCGCTGATGGCGCGTGTGCCGTCGGCGGAGACAGCGAGATGGATGGGCGTCTCGGTAGAGGTGGGCACGGCGGTCTTTTCGGTGCCGCTGGCGCAGTCATGGAGGCAGAGCAGACTCCCGGTGACCGGCCCGCGCGTGCCGGGGCCGTGCCCGGTGAGTACGAGCGCTGCTCCATTTGTTACAGCAAGCGCACGAGCCATGCCGTGCGGACTGTTCCAGCGCTTCGACGGTGTTTGCTTGGTCAAATCATGAACCTCGATCCATCCAGCCTTGCCTGCGATGACGACGGCGTCTCCCGCCGGACTCAGGGCGATGAGATGAGCGTCCGCTGCGGCCTTGAGTTGGAAAATCACCTTCCATGAGGTGCTATCGACCACGCTGAGGTGCCCGGGCTCGTCGGAGCTGAGCACGGCGACACGGTCCGCGCTGCGCATGACCCGCGAGGCAGCGCCACAGGGGATGCTCAGCTCGTCCTCACGAATGCGCTTGAGGCTTTTCACCCCCCAGCGCAGCAGGCGGCCATCCTCACGCAGCGCCGCGACTCGGCGATCCGCGTCTGCGAACCACGCCTGATGCACGCGGGCACCGGCGCTGAAGGTGTGGGGCTCCAGCCGCCGCGGTCTGCTGTCGAGCACCTCAGCCTCACGCGCATCGGTGACGACGACGAGGGTCTTCTTTGAAAAATCGGGATGCCAGTCGATGTCGCGCACGGCGCTCTCGAATTGCAGCGGCGAGTCCGGTTGCCGCAGGAACTGGCCTTCGAGCATGAGCAACTGTGACTGCGTGCTGGCCGTGCCGATGGTGAGGCGCAGCGTCTGCGCATCCGGCGCAAAGACGAGCCTGGACACCGCCGCGCCCAGCTTCCGCTCCGCCACGGCGCGTCCGCCGCTGGTGCACAGCCGCACAGAGAGATCATCCGAGGAATGGGCGATGTAGCCGCTCTCATGCGGCGCGAGGGCGCGGATGGCATTCCAGTGGGTGATCTTCGCCGTCAGCACCTTCCCAGTGGCGGGATCCAGCGTGATGGCCTCCTGCGCACCGCCGCCGGCGAGCAGCGCGGCACCGTCCTGGATGAAATGCAGCCACGCCAGGGCCTTTGGCTGCACTTTGACCTGGGCCTTCACCGCGCCGGTGAGTGGATCGACCAGCAGCAGGCCGCCATCGCCACAGCCGGCCGCCACGCAGTCACCACGCGGCGAGACAGCCACACGCGTGAGCGCCGCATCATGCCGCAGCGTCCAGAGCACCTGTGCATCCGCCGTGCGGAGGCAGGTGAGCAGCGGCGCGGTGCCTCCGGCAAACAGCAGGCTGCCATCCGCAGAGAAGGCGCAGGCCCGCACCGCGCCCGTGACATCCGAAACGCCCACCGCGCCGTGCTCTACGCCCGTGGAGAGTTCCCACCAGCGGCACATGCCGCCGTTGGTACCCGCAGCCAGCCAGCGGCCATCCGGCGAAACCGCATGTGTGAGCGTGGAGCCGCCGGTCTGGAACTGCCGCAGCCTTTTGCCCTCCCCAAGGCCGATTTTCCAAAGCGAGAGCTTCTGCCCCACATTCGAGCGCGTGACCAATGCACTGCCATCCGGCAAAAACTCCGCCGCTTCGATCAAATCCTCCTCCTCCAGCGCAGGACCACCCGGCACCGCGCACGCGGGCTGCGCCAGCAGCGAAAGCAGCCGCGCCCGCGCGGCCTCATTCTCCGGTTCCGAGCGCAGCGCACGGCCCAGCAGCGCCACCGCCTCCGCGTAGCGGCCCTCACGCGCACGATCATGCGCCGCCACTGTGTCGGATTCGCTGAAGGTGCGCAAAGTCGCCTGCTGCGCCTCTTTTTCACGCCGTGCGTTCATCAGGCTGAAAAGCGCCACCGCCGCCAGAGACAGCGCCGCGACCAAAACCGCCGCCACCGCCGCCAAATGCCTGCGTACGAACTTTTGCCCGATGTAGGCCAGGCTCGGCGGACGTGCCTGCACGGTGTCATTCTCCAAAAAGCGCCGCACGTCCTCCTCCAGCTCCCGCGTCGTCTGGTAGCGGCGCTCGCGCTCTTTGGACATCGCTTTGAGCACCACCCAGTCCAATTCATCCGCCACACGACGTGCCAGACGGTCCGTGACGTTTCGTTTCATGCGCGTCGAAGGCCGTGGCGGCTCGTGCTCCTGGATCATGCGCAGCACCTCCGGCAGCGCCGCACGTCGCAGCGCGTCCGTGTCCATCGGCGGCGTGCCTGTCAGCATCTCAAACAGCAGCGCCCCGAGCGAAAACACATCCGAGCGCGTGTCCACCGCCGCACCGCCGGACTCCGCCTGCTCTGGGCTCATGTACTCCGGCGTCCCCAGCACCAGACGTGCTCCCAGCGTGCCCGTGTGCGGCGCTGTCTCGCTAAAGAGCGCCTTCGCGATGCCAAAGTCGATCACCGTCGCCTTCGCGCTCGCTTTCAGGCCGCCCGGCCACGTCACCAGGATGTTCGCCGGCTTCAAGTCGCGATGTATCACGCCCTTCGCATGCGCATGCTCCACCGCCGCGCAAATTTGCAGAAACAGCCTCAGCCGCGCCTCCAGCGGCGGCGTCTCGGCCTGGATGAACTCGTTCAGCGGCAGCCCCTCCACCAGCTCCATCACAAAAAACGGCCGCCCGTCCTCCGTCGTGCCCGCGTCCAGCACCCGCGCGATGTTCGCGTGGTCCAGCAGCATCAGCGTCTGCTTTTCCGCGTTGAAACGCTCGATGATCGGTCGCGAATCCAGGCCCGGCTTGATCACTTTCAGCGCCACCTCCCGTTCCAGCGCCCCGGACTCCAACGCACGGTACACGCGGCCAAAACCGCCCTCTCCCAGCAGCTCCACGATCCGATAGCGGCCCACCTGCTTCAGATCCGTCTCCGCCCGCGGCATGGTGAAGCTGTCCGTTTTGAAAAACGACTCCCCCACGCAGCGCGGGCACCATTCCGCATCCGCCGGCAGCACCTCCCCGCACTGCGGACATGGCAGCGGCGCGGGCGCGGGGCTTTTTCTCTTCGGAAGCATGGAACGGAAAAACGCAGGCATACCAAAGCTCATTCCGCCTGCGTGGAAAAGTTACGCGCGAGCGTGGAAAAATGCGCCCGCGTCCTTCTGTGGATATTTTTTTGCCGCGGGCTGTAACGAATCCGGCGGGACGGAATGGACGGGACGTGAACGCACCTTTCTCCTCCATGAAACCTTCCCTTTTTTGTCTTTTTGGCCTGCTGCTCCTGTTTTCGGTCCAGGCGGCGGCGCAGAGCATCACGAGCGTGGCGGTGCTCGATCGAGGCGGCCAGGGGGCACGGACGTTTTTGCTCGATTCGGATGTCAGTGATGGCAATGCGGCGACAAACAGGCACCGCATCGACTTTGAGACGGATATCACCGTGCCTGTCGGTGGCGGCTACTATCGGCTGCGCTACCAGCTCATCAATGAAAGCGGCGTCATCGTCGAGGAGGAGACGCAGACGCCGGGTTTCCTCGCGGCGGGGAATCACACGTTTCAGTGGAATTTCGGCGTGTTCGCGGCGCGGCTGGATTCGCATCAGAAACATCGCCTGCGGGTGCGGTTGATCGAAGGAGCGCTCACGGGGCCGCCGCTGAATACCGTGGTTTATCTCACGGAGGTGGATGCGGAGACAGAGGTCACGGGGCGCACGTATCTTCACTTCACGAACACCAGCAGCGGTGACGCGCCCTTCAACGTCATCACCCATGCCACGGACACGGTGTTTGGGGCGCGGAAGTGGATTCTCGACACGCAGGCCGACCGTCGTTACGTCACTGCGGCGTGTGACTTCGAGCTGTTTCGCTGGGACGGCTTTGCGGCAGCCTCCGCGCCCTCGAACAACATCAGCGTGACCATCGAGGCGGAGCTGCGGCGCGAGTCGGATGACGCGCTGGTGCAGGTGATGGCGGGCGGCGTGGCGGTGGATTTTGTGTCTCAGATCGAGACGGTGTCCGCCGCAGGCTGGGTGCTGGATGGTGCGGTCAAAGCGCCTGCGGAAATCTCGGACAGCGCATTTTTCCAGCTCGACCCCGCGGTGCAACTCGACTCGAAAAACGAGCGCTACTACGTCCGCACGCGCATCAAGCACGTCGATGAGACTGGACAGCCCGCCGTGGCCGGAAACAGTGTCGATGGCGCGGACGTGCAGCTTTTTCACTTCAATGGCAGGCTGCTCTTCGGCGGCTTTTTGACCACTTTCAGCCATGTGGCGGCCATCACGGCGGTGACGCCGACCACGCCGTCGCTCACGGTGGCAGTGGATCAGCAAAGCGGGGCCATTCCCGGCTTTCCGAGCCACACGTTTGGCGATGGCACGCCGCATCTGGTGTTCTTGCAGACGAATGGCGACGCGGTGTTTCAGCCAGGCAGCATCGCCAACGTCACCGGGCCTGCGAACGATGTGGCGACGGTCTCCGACGTCACTTTCACCCGCAGCGGCCTGGAACTACGCGAACTCGGTCTGCGGGGCGACATCACCGTGCAGCTCCCGCACGGCAGCGGCTACAGCGAGACGCAAAACGACACGCTGCTGGGCAACACGCTGTTTGAAGACCTTGTCACGCTGAACTCCAGCCTCGTGCCGTCCGCGGCGCTCGTTTTCACTGCGGGCGGCTCGTATTTCGTGCATGAGGAGACGAAGCCCGTGCACTACCAGACGAGTTCCATCACCTGGCAGGCGAATCAGGGCAAATTTGATCTCGGCAGTCCCGTCACCGCGCACTCGGTGCATCGCCCATATCTCGATGCGCTGGACGCCACGGCGCTGCCTCCGGACAAAAAGTTCAAAGCCTCGAATGACGGCTACTGGAGGCATGTGAATGGTGGCGTGACGGCTGTTTCGATTACGACTGGAGCGGGCGGAGTGGCGCGGGTGGATGCGCAAAACATCGCACTCACGGCGAACAAGTCCTTCCACGCGCATCATCCCAAGCAGAGTCCGGTTTTGTGGACACAGGCAAGCAGCATCACGCTGGATGACGACCAGCCGGTGCCTGCCAGCAGCCAGCTCAATGGTGTGAATGTCGTGCAGTTGCTGTATGCGCGGCACTGCGTGGATGTTTTGGCGGAATGCGCGGGCGCGGAGGCTTCATTCGTCACTTACACGATGATTCCGACGGGCGGCATTCTGCGCTTCACGGCGAATGGCGGCCTGCATGGCAGCGGGACCACGCTGGGCGGTCATCAACTCGGCTGGGGGCGCTTTAGCGGCGCTTCGCCGCTGGTGCATCAGGCTCAGTCAGCCTTCACCAACACGAGTTTTCACATGGGCGGGCACTTTTTGCGCGAAGATAGCTTTGTGGCGCTTTTTGCCGGTGGACCGGCTTACATCTTGAATAGCGGCGTCAGCCCTTCCGACCTCACGCAGCTCGAAAAACCCGGCACGGTGGCCTACACGGCGGGTGCAGGCGATTATCCGGGGCTGAACTTCCGTGCCAGCGGAGCGGATGCGGGCAAAACGATGATCAGTAGGCTCGGCGGGCAGCCTTCGGACGTTTACGCGCTCACCGCGAACTCGAAATTTTACGCTCGCTGGAGCGGCGTGAGCGGTGTGCAGCAGGCCACCGGCGGCCTCACGCTGGCGCAGCCTTCACTGTTTGGGTTTCCGGCGCAGATCACGACTTTCGGCCTCGCGTGGCTCTCGAATGAAAACACGCTCTCACGCACGGATGGCGAGTTGCAGGTCGTGCCGCCCGCGAACCTCACGCTGCCGTTTGATGACCTCACGTTCACCTGCCTCGGCGCTCCGGCCTCCGCAGGCATGGCCGTCGGCGCAGTGAGCCGTGCGTTGCAGTATTGGGACGCACCGATTCGTGTGTTCAGCGTCGATTTCGTGCCGGAAAACGGCTGTGATCCCACGGCGGGCTGCCTCGCGCTCGCTTGCAGCCTCAGTGCGCAAAACATTCCCACCGCGCTCGTCGGCACGCTGGGGCTGCGGCCGGACGGGCAGATCACTGCGCCGGGGCAGGCGGACAACTGCGGCATCGCCTCCGAGTTCACGCTGCCCTCTGTCACACAGATCAGCGGTCCACGCCGTCGCGCGAATGAAGCGGCCTCCAGCTATGCCTTCACGCCGGTGCGGCTGGCGTATTTGAATGACGAGTCGGAGGACAATCGCGCCGCGGGAGCCGGTCGCAGTGGTTTCTGGAGCCTCGCAGGCGCGGTGGACGTGCCGTTCTTTGAAAACATCACCGTTCACGGCCACACCAGCGCGAATCCCGCCGCGCCGACGGCGGAGCTGCACCTCACCGGCGGCTTCAGCGTGGATGCGAAGAGCTTTTTCAATGATCCGGCCTTCGATGCGAAACATACCGCGCGTCCGGCGACACACAGCGTGACCCAATACCGCAGCAGCGCCGATCATCGCACTCGTGCGCGGCAGAGCTGGCTGGACTTCATCGAAATGGACTACCCGCTGAGTTGGTCGAGCGCACGGCGCAGCTTCCGTGGCTCAGCAGCCAGCAATGTCGATCTGCTGGTGCTCAACGCGCAGAGTCAGGTCGATTACCTGGACCCGCGGCATGCGGAGCTGAGCTTTGGCGTGCAGTATGAGGGCCTGCCGCGCATCAGCATCAGCAACGCTCTCTTCAATGCCATCGACGAGCAAACTGGCGCGGCCTCCAGCATCGCCGAAGCGGCGGGTGACGCGGTGTTTCAGCGCATCGAGGGCGGTGTGGATGCCTTTGGCGACATGCTTTCGGATCAAGCTGACCGCCTGCTCGGCGAGATGGTGGACCAGCTCATCGAGCCGGGCTTGGAGGTCTTCGTCGATGCGGCCAAAGAAGCCGCCGGTGATGCACGGGCCGCAAACAACGACCTGTACGCCGCCGTGACGGCCAAGGTGGATGAATACCTGCGCCCCGTGGCCGCGCCGCCGCCGGGCGAAGGAGCTGCGGATGCTGGCGTTATCACAC
>CAXNGR010000006.1:0-16015 GCA_964201265.1 Verrucomicrobiaceae bacterium | reverse complement strand
ATGTTGCGATCGCTCAGTACTGGCAGCCTTCGCAGGCCGTGGCGGATGAAAAAAAGCGCCCCCGAGGTGCGGTCTTTTTGCCAACCGACATCAAGAGCCGCGTTCGCGTGGCGTAGTACGGTCGATGTCTTCTCCCTTCCATGGATGTTCTGGCCACGAAGCCTCGCACGCCTTCACTTTCATGAATCCGCGTCTGCGAGATGGCGTGGTGGTGCATGGACGGCGCTCCGTTCTAAAAACGAGCCTCGCAGGGCTTGGTGGGCTCACGCTGCCCAGTTTGATGAAACTGCGTGCGGAAGGCAAAGCCACGAAGAGTGGCAAATCGGTCATTTTGCTCTGGATGACGGGTGGGCCGTCTCACATCGACACGTGGGATCCAAAGCCGGACCGGCCCATCGAGAATCGAGGGCCCTTCAAGACGATCCAAACGAAGCTGCCCGGCGTGCGCATCTGCGAGTTTTTGCCAAAACAGGCAGCAATGCTGGATCAGTTCACGCTCATTCGCTCGGTGGATTGCCGGTTTAGCAATCATGAGCCGAACATGGTCATGCAGACCGCGAACCTCGCCAACGAGCCGCGCACGAATCCGAAGGCGAAGTATTTCCCTTCCTTCGGCAGCATCGTGGCGAAGCATCACGGCGCGAATCATCCCGCGATGCCGCCCTACGTCGTGCTGAACATGAAATCGCGTTCGCACGTCGCGTGGAGCGGCTATCTCGGCACGCAGTATGATCCATTTGATGGCAACAACGCCTCCAAGCTCTTCCAACTGCCCGCCGACCTCAGCATGGATCGTCTGCACGCACGCCAGACGCTCAGCCGACAAATGGATGGACTGCGGGCCGACATCGACGCGAGCGGCATGATGGACGCGATGGATGCTTTCGGCCAAAAAGCCTTCGACATCATCGCAGGGGGCCGTGCGCAGGAAGCCTTCGATTTGGAACAAGAGCCGAAAAAGGTGCGCGACCGCTATGGCGACCACGATTGGGCCAAACAAGCGCTGCTGGCGCGTCGCCTAGTCGAGCGCGGCTCCTCCTTCGTCACCATCGACCTCAGCAACCACAGCGCGTCTGGCACCTGGGACAATCACGGCGACAACATCCCACCCTACGGCGGCATCTGGAACGGCCTGCGCCCGCTTCTGCCCGTTTTCGATCACGTCATCACCACGCTGGTGAGTGATCTGCGTGAGCGCGGCATGCTGGATGACACGCTCGTCATCGCGATGGGTGAGTTTGGCCGCACGCCGAATCTCGGCACGCAAGGCAGCACGGATGGCCGCAATCACTGGCCCGTCGTCATGAGCATGTGCATGGCAGGCGGCGGCTTCCGCCACGGCCAGGTCATCGGCGCGAGCACGAAAGACGGCGCGGAGATCTCCGAACGCCCCGTGACGCCGTCGGATCTCGCCGCGACGATTTATCATCACATGGGCGTGCCGCTTGATGCCACCTACAACGACCATCAAGGCCGACCGAACTTCATCGTGGATCAGGGAGCGCCGTTGAGAGAGTTGATTTGAAAGCCGAACTGCCGTTCCCAATCCCACTAGATTCCAAAGACTTTAAGGAAACCATCAACAACACCTTCAATACCACGAACGGTGAGTCCTGATTGACGTGCGCTTCGAGGTCGAAGTCGCTCGCGCCAGCGGGATCGAGGCGATCTTTGAAGAGTTTGAGCACCTCCAGTTCCTCGCGCAGCAATGAAGTCTCGAAGCCATCGGGAAAGCGGATGAGGAAGTGCTGCTCATGGCCGCAGGGCGTGCGTGTGACGATGCCAACCGCACCACGCGGATGCACGAGGGCGTTGTTGCTGCCATGCACGCCGACTTTCGTCACGATCTGGGTGCCGGCATGGATGTTGAGAGGTTGATGGGACATGCGAGAGACCGGAGCATTCTGGGAGCAAGTGCCCCAAATGCCAGCCGACAATCAACCATCTTCCTCATCCCGCTTCACGAAGCGTTTCCGATGCCAAAGGAGCCACAGCACGCTGAGCAGCGCCCAGGTCCAGGCGGCGTAGATGTGATGGGAAACGGTGGTCGAGGGTACCCAGGCGGGGGTGGCGCGGGTGGTTGCAGTCAGGATGCCGAGGAAGATCAAAAAGCGCACCCACTTCGACTTCGCGAAGAAACCTTCCAAATCCCCGCTGTGGCCGAAAAGCACGCGGGAGCCGACGATGAGCATCAGCATGCCAAAACCGCCAATGTAGAGCAGGTGCTCGATGGAAACATGCTGCCCATAGTGAAACGGCGAGAGCACGAGACCGAGCCAGCCAAGGGCCAGTGCCCAAAACAGGCCCGTGGTGAGTGATCCGGCCTGCTTCGGCCTCCAGCGCACCTCGATGAGCAGATAACCCGCCGCGACGAATGCTCGCAAAGCATAGCCGGCGGCCACGAGGCCATGCGCTTCGAGAAAAAAGCTGCTCACGAGCAAAACGGCCGTCGCGATGGCTCGCCGCAGTTTTGCGTGGCTTTGCGCCGCTGATTTGGCTTCGCCAAAATCACCGCCAAGCATGCGTGGAAACACAAACGAGCCGATGCCGAGCACCGGTGGCAGCAGGAGTCCTTGATAAAGCAGCAGTCCGGCGAGCCTAAACCTCGCCACATCCATCTCCGCATGCATCAACGCCGCGCCGGCGATGCCGCAGCCGAGTCCGGTGAGCGCCAGCAGCATCTGCGGCGGTGGAGCCTCCTTCCGAAAACGAACCACCCGGATGATCAGGCAAAGCATCAACGAGCCCAGCAGGGCGATGAAGAAGGCGTCGCCCCACGCGAGCTGCTGCATGAGATGGCTCGCTCCGCAGGCGAGATGCAGGGCAAAGAGCCAACCCAGCTCCAGCGGCGTGAGTTTGGGTGCCGTGGCCATGCGTGGTCCTGCGGTGCCGAGGAAGCCGACGACGAAGGCACCGCCAAACGCCTCGATCATGAGCCTCGCGTGGATGATGCTCGGATAGAACGCCAGCTTCTGCGCATAAAACAACGGCCACAGCGACACGCCGATCACACTCCACAGCGCTCCGCTGAAAAAGAACACGCGATACGGCTCCGCCGCGAGCCAGCGCAGCCCGCCTTTGCGCGGGCCTTTGGCCTTGTGCTTCTTGTGTTTGCAGGCGGGGAACTGGCTCATGGGGTGGCGGCTTTGTAACGTGCGTAGCGCTCGCGTTGTTCCGGCGTGAGGTTGGCGGGATCAAAGCGCGGATCGGGCACGGCGTTGATCTTGCTGTAAATCACGTTCGCCATGTCAGCGGCGCAGTTCTTGATGTGTTCCGCTTTCTCGCCGGCAAAGAGATCATCCACCGTGCCGCGAAAGAGCAGGAGCCAGCGGTCAAACTGCTCGCGGCCCATCGCGGTCTGCGGCAGGAGCTTTGCATGCGCGGCGATGGGATTTCCCGTGTAGCCGCCGCTGCGGAAGAGCACCGTCTCCCAGAAGGCATACATCTTGGGCAAATGAGCCTGCCAGTCCGTCTGCGCGATCTTCTCAAAGATGAAGCCGAGCAGCTCATCGCCGCGCACGCGGTCGTAGAAGGTGTTCACCAGCGTCTCGATCTCGGCGCGGCCTTGGATGTCGGGTTTGATTTCAAACATGCACGCACCATGCAACATTAGCCGCCCGTGTCGCTCTTCTGTTTCTGTGACCTTGTGCGCCGGTATTGGCCCGCCGGGCACCGAGCATGAAACGCGCAATGCTGCGCAGGATCGGCGTATTGATGCATCGCCCGTGCATCTTTATATGAAGGCGCAGTCCAACCACCTGCCATTCCATCCAACCAACCATGAAACTCATCCTCTCCTCGCTCGCCACCATCACCGCCGTGATGACGCTGCTCGTGAACGCGGCCCTTGCCGCCGATCCCGCCGCCGTCGCCACGGAAACCGCCACGAACACCGTCTGCCCCGTCACCGGCAAGCCCGCCGATCCCGCCATCACCGCCGAATACGAGGGCCGGAAGTGGTCCTTCGCCAAGGAGGCCTGCAAAACCAAGTGGCTGAAGGCCCGCGAGGACAGCCTGTATCAAAAGCTGGGTGGCAAGGCCGCCATGGAAGCCGCCATTGACGCCTTCTACGTCAAAGTGCTCGCCGATGATCGTGTGAAGCATTTCTTTGACGACGTGAGCATGGACAAGCAGCGCCGGAAGCAGAAGGAATTCCTTTCCGCAGCCTTTGGCGGTCCGCTGCCCTGGACCGGCAAGGACATGCGCAAGGCCCACGAGGGCATGGGCCTCACCGAGGTTCACTTCAACGCCATCGCCGAAAACCTCGTCAACACGCTGAAGGATCTGAAAATCAGCCAGGATCTCATCGACCAAGTCGTCGCCGTCGCTCTCACGACGAAGGATGACGTGCTTGGCCGTCCGAAGAAGGCCAACTGAGAGCGGTCCATCTCTCCGTTGCCCTAAACAACCGCCGTCGCGAGTGCCGGGAGTCACTAGCGGCGGCGGTTTTTGTTTGGACGCTGACGGCGCTTCAAAAAAGACGCTGAATTCAGCGCGGCGCGGCGTTTCTTCGTCCGCCATGAAGTTCACGCCTCTCGCCGCTGTCATCACACTCTCCGCCCTCAGTCCTTCGCTTTCCGCCGAGCAGGTCGGCCCCTGGAATCTCGACGCGCTCAAAAGCAACGTGCCCGCCATGAAATGGCTGCGGCAAGACCAGCCGATTCACTCGCTGACTTACGCGGGCGAAAAGTATCAAGGCCACGACACCGAGGTGTTCGCGTTTTATGCGTCCCCGGTCACGCTCGGCGAGGCCAAAGCAGGCACCAAGTTCCCCGGTGTCGTCTGCATCCACGGCGGTGGCGGCACCGCCTTCGCGGAATGGGTGCAGCTTTGGGCCAAGCGTGGCTACGCGGCCATCGCGATGGATTTGAATGGCTCGCGCCCGCCTGAGGTGGAGTTTGACGCCAAAGGCGTGGCCATCGGCAACGGTCATCGTGGCACACGCACGCGCTTGCCCAACGGCGGCCCGCCGCACGGCCATCCTGAAAAATTCGACTGCATCAAGACCGCCGACACGAGCGATGATTGGCCCTTCCACGCCGCTGCGAGCGTGATGCGCGCGCACACGCTGCTGCGCAGCTTCCCGGAGGTCGATGCCGAGCACACGGCCGTCACCGGCATCAGTTGGGGCGGCTACACGACCTGCCTCGTCGCTTCGCTCGATGATCGCTTCAAAGCCGCGGTGCCGGTTTACGGCTGCGGCTTCCTTCACGAAGGCGAGTCCGTGCAGAAACCCAGCATCGACAAACTCGGCGACAACAAGGCGCAGTGGGTAAAGGAATACGATCCCGGCAGCCTGTTGCCGCTCTGCCGAGTGCCAATCTTGTTCGTGAACGGCACGAACGACGTCCACTACGTCCTCGACAGCTACATGAAGAGCTACAACGTCATCCCCGGCGAGAAACACCTGCGCATTCAGGTCAAGATGCCCCACGGCCACCCACCCGGTTGGGCGCCGCAGGAGATCGGGCTGTTCATTGATTCGAAGTGCCGCAGCGGCAAAGCGCTGCCCATTCTCGGCCAACCACGCCTTGGTGGAGACATGGTGAAAGTCACCGTGAAATCCACGCCTCCCACCAAGCTGAAAAGTGCCGCCTTGCACTACACCACGGACGGCGGCCTGCGTTCAAAGCGTGAATGGATCACCGTTCCGGCTTCCATCAGTTCAGACACCACCGAGTCAAACAGCGCCATCGTCACCCAGGTCAACGAGATCTCCGCTCCAAAGCCTCCCGCCAACGCCAACACCTGGTATCTCAGCGTCACCGACGAGCGCGATGCGATGGTCAGCACCGAGGTCGTGCTGAAGCCTTGATCACTTCTTCTCCAGCGACTTCAGCTCGATCTTGCGGAACCACACCGGCTGCCCTTCGGCTTGAAGGGCAATGTGGCCGTAGCTGAGCATGAGATTGCCGCCGAGTTCGATCTGATCCGTCGCCGGAGCGTTGTTGTTCGTGGGATCGAGCTGCGGGCGCTGGTAGCGCAGGACTTCGACACCGTTGATGCGGTGGATGATCTCCTCATTGCCGCGCACTTCCACCTCTGCGCGCACCCATTCCTCCGCTGGAAAAGTCGGGGCGCTGGATTTGACGATGTGCTTGGTCACGAGCTGTCCGCCCATCTCCACATGCGTGCCAGGAGTGCAAAGATTGGCGGTGGAGCGCGGCCCTTTGCCTTCATCCGCCAGAAACTGCATCTCCAGACTCGCGGGGAAGCCCTGGTCGAAGCGCATGCTCTGCGGCGGCTGCGCGTGCAGCATCACACCGCTGTTCAGGTTCACATACTTCGGCGCATCGGCCATCATCGTGCCGGTGAAACGATACTCCATCCGCAGAACGTAATGCGAGTAGGCGAGGTTGGTGAAGAGGTGGCCAAACTGCTCATCAAACTTCGTGTAGCCGTCGTAGCTGACCTTCAGGATGCCGTCCTCAACTCGAAACGTGTTGGCGAAGTTCTCCCCGAGCGGACGCTTTGCGATCTTCGGCGTCCAACCGCTCAGATCCTTGCCATTGAAGAGCGGCACCCACTTCGGCTCCTCAGCAGAAACGGCGGCGGTCAGCAGGCAAACTAGAGCGGCGGCGGCAAAGCGGGGTGTTGGAATCATGCGAACCATCATGAAGCGGCCAACGATGTTTCCAACCGGAAGATGCCCTCGGTCACCGCGTTATAGGGCCGCCATGAAGTCCCTGCTCGTCTTCCTTTCCTCATTCGCCATCTCGGCCTCGTCATTTTCGGCTCCGCCGAACATCCTCTTCCTCCTCAGCGACGACCACAGCTACCCCTTCCTGAGCACTTACGGCGACACCAACGTCAAAACGCCGACGCTCGACCAGCTCGCTGCCGAGGGCATGAAGTTTCATCGCTTCTTCACCGGCGCACCGCAGTGCGTGCCCTCGCGTGCCACGCTCATGACCGGTCGCTCGCCTGTGGCTGCACGCATGACGCGATTCTCCGCGCCGCTGCCGCGCGATGAAATCACGCTACCCGAACTGCTGCGCGACAAAGGCGGCTACTTCACCGGCGTGTGCGGCCGTAGCTTCCATCTCGATGGAGCGACGAAAATCGGCCAAGGAGCCGCGAAAGTATTCCAAGAGCATCAGTTGAAGACCTTCATCGATCGCGTGGACTCGCTGAACACCTGCTCGGACAACGAAGTGGCCGCACAAGTGGCCGCGTTTCTCGACAAGAAGCCGAATGATAAACCTTTCTTCATGTGGGCGAACTTCAGCGACCCACATCACGCCTGGAACGCCCCCGCCGAATTCCGACCTGATCCCGCCTCGCTCAAGCTTCCGCCGCATTTCCCCGACCTGCCTGGCGTCCGCGAGCAACTCGCCGACTACTGCGCCGAGGTGAATCGCGTGGACCGCACCGTCGCGGGTGTGCTTGATGTGCTGAAAAAGCGTAGCCTCATGGACAGCACGCTCATCGTCTTCTGCGGCGACAACGGCATGGCGATGCCGCACGGCAAAGGCTCCCTCTACGATCCGGGCTCGAACGTGCCCTTCCTCGTCCGCTGGCCCGGCGTCGTGAAGCCCGGCGGCGATTCGCGTGCGCTCATCAGCGGCGAAGACCTCGCGCCGACGCTGCTCGATGCCGCAGGCCTCGCACCCGGCTCCAAAATGAGCGGCGTGAGCTTCCTGCCGCTGCTCAAAGGCGAGAAGCATGTGCCGCGAAAGCACATCTTCGTCGAGCGCGGCCCGCACGGCTCCGCGCCGGTGCAGGCAGACATGACGAATGCCGGCTACGACCTCGCCCGCGCCGTTCGCAGTGATCGCTACAAGTTCATTTACAACTGCACGCCGTGGATCCCATATTCGCCCGTCGATTCGGCCGGTGGAGCAGCATGGAAGCAAATCCAGGAAGCCCACGCCGCCGGAAAACTCTCACCCGGTCAAAGCGCCACCTACTTCACCACGCCGCGCCCCGTTTACGAACTCTACGACCTCGACGCGGATCCCAGCGAGCTCAACAACCTCAGCGGCAAACCCGAACTCGCCGCCAGCGAGCGCGAACTCCGCGCCGCCCTCGCCGAAAAGATGATTCTCGACTGGGACTACCTCCCGCTCCCCGATCTCATGGAAGGCAACGCCGGCGAAGGCGGCCCGAAAAAAAGCAAAGGCAAGGGGAAGAAGAAGTAGAGGTTTGCTCCACTATCGGACACGCGCCAGGGTGGTGCCCATGCCGGACATCGTCCTCGCCACGCTTGAATTCCGCATGAGTTGATGGCTACCAGTGACCCGACAGGCGCTTCTCGGGCACGGGCGGGACATCGCTTTCGTTGAGGATGTAGTGCGAGGTGTCGTTGAAGAGAGTCAGTCGGAAGCAGGTGGGGCCACGGACATCGACGATGTTCAAAGCGCAGGGCGACTGATCGAGGTTGTCACGATAGCGTCGTGGATCGAAACCGAGCATCGAACTGATCACCAGCCGGATCGTCGCTTTATGGGAAACGATGGCCACATGCTCACCACGATGAGCAGCGTAAATGTCCATCAGCGGCGGCAGGGCACGGGCGGTCACGGCGAGACCGGATTCTCCTCCGGCGGGAGCGAAGGTATAAGGATCTTCATCCCATGCTGCGACTTCTTCTGGATAGGCCTTGAGAACTTCCGCCCGCGTCATGCCCTCCCATCGGCCGTGCGAGATTTCACGCAGTCCATCGCGTGGTTGAACCTCCAGGCGATGGGGAGCGGCTAAAATGGAGGCTGTTTCCATAGTCCGATCCAGAGGGGAGGCGTAAATCGCGCTCAGTTTGACCGATTTGAGTCGTGCGGCCAATGCGGCGGCCTGTCTGCGGCCTTCATCGGAAAGAGCTACGTTTGTGGCGCCGGCAAAGCGGTCTTCAGCGGTGAGCATGGTGGCTCCGTGACGGATGAGATAGAGTCGTGTGACGGTGGGCATGGTGAGGGCGGGATCAGGCATTCATGAGATGATGCGGGAGTGCTGTGAGCACACCGGCGAGGAAGCAGAGAATGGACATCCGCAGGATGTGGATCTTCTTTTCGAGGATGCGGGCCGTGTAGAAGTTCAGGATGCTGTATTCCTCATCCAGCAGCCCGCCGGAAGCCGTCGCTCCGAAGCGATCCCTGTATTCGCAAGGCCCTGAACAACCTGCAATGTCACCCCAGAAAACACTTCCGGTTCCGCTGCGTGCTGGAAGTCGAGGCAGCACGACCAGCGTGGCGAGCAAGAGTGCCACGCCGAGGCTGGACGCTGATGCAAAGTAGAGAACGCGTGCGCCCAGGCCATCTGGGAACTTCATCAGCAGGAACGACGCGGCAGCCACACTGCCCGCGATGAAGATGCTGGCTTTGGTGTCCGTGACCTGGATGTAGTAGTTCAGCACGTCGTTCACACCTTTGGCCATGCTAGTGAGTGAGCCATCCGAATCGGGCGGCAGGGTGCGTGGTGCTGGAGTGACACCAGTGGATACGGGTGGTCGCCTGAAGACCGTGGGAATGAGGAAACGAATCATGGTAGGCTTGGTGCCACTTCACAGGGCAGGAATCAAGGCGTGCCGCCAAGGGCGACGACCTTGGCTTCAAGTTCGGCAATGCGTTGCTGCAAGTGCCCGGCGGCCTCTTTGATTTCGGCGGATGTGAAGCGTGGCGTGATGAACTTGGGGCAGTTCCAGTCATAGCTGAGGATGTCGATGATGAAGATGCGCTCGACCTTGGCACCATGGCCGCCGGGAGGGGCGACTTTCTCCGCGAGTTCGGGATGTTCGCGGGCATCATAGACTTTGGCGTGGCCGAGCATTTTCACGCGTTCACGATGCGGGTAGTCCATCATGAAGAGGGCGACACGATCCTCCTTTGAGATGCTGCCGACGCTGATCATCTGGCGATTGCCACCGTAGTCGGCAAAGCCGATTTGATGCGGGCCGAGCACGCGGATGAAACCTGTCGGTCCGCCCCGATGCTGCATGTAAGGCCAGCCATTTTCAGTGATGGTGGCGAGATAAAAACTGTCGCGGCTTTCGATGAACTCGATCTCCTGATCTCGTAGGGGCTCGGACTCCGGAGCCTCAGGTGTGGTGGGATACGTCCGTCCGTAGTAATGACGCTCGGCCTCGATGACGGCGGGCGTGAGGACGGTGTGCATGAATCGATCTGCCATGGTGTGGGTGAGTTAGAGGTTGCTGTGATGTTTCTTCACTTCACCCACCGCCTTCACCGCAGCGGCGAGCAGGCATTCGTTGAGGGCAGGATGAATGTAGATCATGTTCGCGAGTTCGCGGACATCGTTCTTCAGGCGCATCAGCATCATGACCTGATGCAGCAGCGTGGACGCCTCCGGGCCGACGAGGTGGCAGCCGAGGATGGAGTGATCGGCGGGTGAAACGAGCAGCTTGATACGCGGGTAGTCGATGCGCATGGCATCGGCGCGGGCGCTGGCGAGCCAGTCTTCAAATACGGCCAGATAGGGCGTTCCGGCAGACTTGAGCTGTTCCTCGGTGAGTCCGACCGATGCGACTTCCGGATGCGAAAACACAGCGTGGGCAATGAAACGTTCGTCGATGGGATCAGTGAGGCTTTTGAGGAACTTTTGCCGCAGGTAGTGGACTTCAAAAGCGGCGGCGTGCTGGAGCATGTGGCGTCCATTCACATCTCCGGTGGCAAAGATGCCGGCCACGGAGGTTTCGAGGTGTTCGTTGACGGGCAGGAAGCCGCGTTTGTCGGCTTCGAGACCGGTTTTTGAGAGGTCGAGGCTTTCGGTGTTTGGCAAACGACCGATGGCGAAGAGCACGCGGTCGGCGGTGAAGCTTTTCATTTCCCCGTGCATCTCAAACGTCGCGGTGAACGCGGTGCCATCCCATGACAAGTTCTTCAAAGTGGAATGGCAGTGCGTGGGAACGTGCTTTCCAAACTCAGCCTGAAACACACGCTCGATGTCGTGGTCCTCGCGACCGAGCAGTTTGTCACCACGAGCGAAAAGCTGGGTCTCAGTGCCGATCGCGGAGAAAAACGCCGCCATTTCGCAGCCGATGAAGCCACCGCCGATGACGAGCAGGCTTTTGGGCACCTCTTCAGCGAGCGGAAACAGGCTGTCGCTTGTCCACACTGGCAGATGGGCGAAGGAAGGCGGAGCGGGCCGCGAACCGGTGGCAACGACGATACGCTCCGCCGTGAACTCACGGCCCGATGCGGCGATGGTTTTCATGCCGGTGAAGCGGCCCTCGCCGCGCACAAGTTCGGCACCGGCATCGTCCACGCGGCCTTGATAGCGTCCATCCACCTGGCTGACGTATCCATTCACGCTGTCGAAGATTCGCTGTGCGTCGATGCTGCGGAAATCTGCCTCAATGAAATGTCTGCTGGCATCACGGACATGCCGCGCTGCCTCGCCAAAGCCGATGAGCAGCTTCGATGGCACGCAGCCACGGTTCGGGCAAGCACCTCCAAGCAGGTCGCGCTCGATCAACAGGGTCTTCATGCCAGCTTTGGCGGCTGGAATAGCAAGGTTGGCGGCACGCCCGCCGCCGATCACGATGAGGTCGTAGGTTTCAAGCATGAGAGTGGGTGGTTTTGATGAGTTGTTGGATCTCGCTGTAAGCGCGGAGATCGGTCAGCCAATGTTCAGGGAGTGGTTTGGCGTCTGGTTTCGCTCCATGGATCATGCCAATGATCATTCCTCGTGCCGCGCTGTCGCCGCCAGCCGCGACATTGGCCGTGAGAGCGGCGACGCCATCGTTAGGGTGGCGCATCAGGAGGTGGCAAATGGCAGGAAAGGCGTCGGGCACATGGCAGGTGAGCCCGTGAGCCTTCGTCGCGGCGGAGTCCGTGGCAGCGGAGGCGCTGGAGGCGAGAGCGGCTTCAAACCAGTCCCCCGGAATGGCGTTCCATGCCGTCTGTGGCACCACGGCGCGAAGGGCGTCTGGGATGGCGATACCCTGCTGCACGGCGAGCGTCACCCGGGCGAAAAACTCCGCGGCTTCCACCACGGCGGGATCGCCATGCGTGAACGAAGTTTGTGCTCTGGCGGCGGCGACGAGGTCGTCGTCAGATTTCCATTTCAGGAGAAACAACGGCGCGATTCGTGCCGCTCCGGCGATGTCATTCGATGGCGAATCAGCTTGCGATGGTGACAATCCATTGCGGAGATTGGCGAGCGTGGCTTTGGTCGCTCCGTCACGATAGCTCTGAGTTTCGGTTTGCTCCCAAAACAAGCGCCACTCGTTCGCGAAGGACGCAAGATCAAAGCGGCTATGCAAAGCGAGCGAGCGCAGCAGCAGCAGTGTTTGATCGCCATAGTGGGTGAAATCGCCAGCCTGTTTTCCCGGGTGATATGCGGTGGCGGGATCGGAATAGCCGGTGATGTCGCCGAATTTGTCGGCGATCTCCCGCTGGCTGTAGATCCAGTGCGAACCGAGTGACAGGGCGTCCGCGACGAGTGAAGTGATGAGGATGTTTTTCATGACGATGAGCTTCAGGCACGTTCCCAGCGCAGGATTCGGTCTTCCTCGCGGATGGGCTGGTCGTTGATGCTGGCGTAGCGCTTCGCCATGTAGCCGTTTTCATCGAACTCCCAGTTCTCGTTGCCGTGGCTGCGCCACCATTGGCCTGCGTCATCGTGCCACTCGTATTCGAAGCGCACGGCAATGCGGTTGCCAGTGAAGGCCCAGAGTTTTTTCTTCAAGCGGTAGTCATGCTCGCGCTGCCATTTCTTCGTGAGGAAGGCGACGACTTCCTCACGACCATGGATGAAGTCAGCGCGGTTGCGCCACTCGGTATCCGGTGTGTAAGCGAGTGAAACACGCTCGGGATCGCGGCTATTCCAGGCATCTTCGGCGGCTTGCACTTTTTTGGTGGCGGATTCTTCGGTGAATGGTGGGAGGGGTGGACGTGGGTTCATGATGGTTTGGTTATTTCGAGGGAAGAGCTATCGGACGGTTTGGCGGGCACGGAGAAGGTAATCGGCGGGGCGGAAGTTCTGAATGAGCACTTCCTCCTGATCACCGCGCTTCATGCGCACTTCCTGGAGGTTGAAGTTCGGTGTTTTGTGCGGGGCGAAGAGAATGTCATCGTGAGTGGCGTTCGCGTGGCGTTTAAACAGATCCGGCGTGATGTCGCCGCCGAGATGGTCATCGCGGCCAGTGGCCAGATGACAGGTGCCGAGGATCTTCTCATCCTGGATGTCGGCACCGGAGACGGGCAGTTCCTGGGTGCCAAAGCCCAGCTCGCCAAGCGTTCCGGTCATCGGATCATCGAGCAGGCGCTGGTTGTGGGCGTCAATGGTGGCCTGATTGCCGGCGATATACACGGAGCGAACGATATTGCGGTTCTCCACCTCCAGCAGACCGAGCGTGCCGTCCTCATACTTCATGGGAAAGTGTCCCCAGGCGTTTTGCGGGACAAAATAGACTTCACCAGCGGGGAGGTTGGCAACGTCTGGCGTCAGGCCATGGCAGAGTCCATGAGACTTCTGTGCCTCCTGGCCGCCAAGCTCCAGGTGGGCGGTGACGACACGGCCGTCCTCCAGTTTGAAATCAATGTCGATCCGATCCGCGCCGGTCATCGCGAGGCGCAGGGCCTCCGCTTCGAGGCTCACTGTCCGGTAGTCCACGGCCAGTCCTGAGGCGAGGATGATGTCATTCACTCCATGCAGGGTGGCTCCACGAAAGCCGAACTGCTTCGCTTTGGCCGTCAGCGGAGCGGTGGCCGAATAGCTGCTGACACAAAGGATGATGTCGTAGTTCGGGTAGATGTCGCGGTCGAGGCTGAGCAGGTTGCCCGCAATGTCCCAGCATGGATCATCCATGTCGAGATTGCTGCCATGCGTCGTTCGGTAGGCGAAGATTTCGCCACCGGACATTTCGAGGTCTTGCAGAGTGCCATCGGCCAGTCCTTTGAAGAAAACCTCCACAGCCTTCTTTTGCACCGGGTGACCTAGTTTCTTCATGAAGCGCAGTTCGGTGAGAGATTCCGCCGGATTTTCAAAGTCCGTCAGGATGCAGATGCGGCAGCCGATGGTCGGCTCGAAGACCGTGCCGAGCAGGCGGGTAAGGTCGAAGGAGGGGAATCCACCGGACAGCGAGACGGTGGAGGTATGAGGCATGGTGACAGTGTTCACAATGATGCTGTTTGAGATGCTTTTAGTGTCGTGCTTTCCAATTCCGAATCAGGGCAATCGCCCTGCAAAACCATGCCCCTCTTTGTTGACTTGCCTCTCTCATCGCATCTCCAAGACGAAGACTGATGGGGTAGAGCCGACCTCGTGATTCGAGGTAGCCTTGATAGGCGATGAAGAAGGACATGGTTCGTGCAGGTGAGATGGTTATGCCTTGCCGCCGAAGCTGACGAAGTCGTCGAGATCGAGGTAGTCGAAGGTGCCGCGAAGGTCCTCGCGGGCGGGGTTGAGGCGCTTGATTTGCTCGGTGAACCACTCGCGCATTTCGACATCGTTGAACGACACCGTCTGCGTCCAGTCGGACCATTGGCTGATTTCAAGCGGCGTGTGTTTGAGCGGCGCGTTTTCGTTCACCCATGTGAGGACATCCCAGTCGCCGATGCCAGTGGCGACCTGCTTTTGCAGAGCATCGGGATCGAGGCCGGTGAAACGGAAGAAGTGCCAGTCGTTCGGGTTCTTGTATTTGTATTCGCCGGCGGTTCCGGCGAGTTCAGCGCGGATCTTGTCGAGGATGCGCGGCAGGATGGTGTAGCCGCCGAGGCGGACGCGGGGGCTGCGTGGAGGGCGTTGGGTGAGGTTCGGTGCGTTCATGATGATGGGGATGGGTATGTGAATGTGGATGTCTGGTTAGAGCTTCTGCTTCGCGAGGAAGCTGCGGATGTGAGTGGCAATGGTCCGGCCCTCTTCTTCGAGCGCGAAGTGGCCGGTATCGATGAGGTGGAAGTCAACATTCTTGAGGTCACGGCGATAGGGCTCCGCGCCGTCGGCAGGGAAGATGATGTCATTCTTTCCCCAGACGATGAGAGTCGGCGGCTGGTGCTGGCGGAAGTATTCCTGCCACTTCGGATAGAGCGGCGGGTTGCTGCTGTAGCTGGCGAAGAGCGCCATCTGGATTTCCTTGTTACCTGGGCGGTCCAGTTGCGTCTGGTCCACCAGCCAGTTGTCCGGGCTGATCGATTCGACGCTTCGGGTGCCATGGGTGTATTGCCACTTGGTGGCATCGATGGTGAGCAGCTTGCGCAGGGCCTCCGCATTCTTGTCGGAGCTGTCCTTCTAGTAGGTTTTGAAGGGAGCCCAGAATTCGCGGAGTCCTTCGTCGTAGGCGTTGCCATTCTGAATGATGAGCGACTGCACACGCTCAGGATGTTTCGCCGCGAGGCGAAAACCCACCGGCGCACCGTAGTCCATCAGATAGAGGCTGTAGCTCTTGAGGCTCAGTTTTTCCGTGAAGGCTTCGACGATGTTCGCGAGGTTATCGAAGGTGTATTTGAACTCGGTGACGGATGGCATTGCGCTCTGGCCGTAGCCTGGATAATCCGGTGCGATGACGTGATAGCGATCCGACAGCGCCGGGATCAAATTCCGGAACATGTGGGACGAGGTGGGAAATCCGTGCAGCAGCAGAAGCACGGGCGCATCGGCCGGGCCGGCTTCCCGATAGAAGATGTCGAGACCGTCCACCTTGATGGTTTTATGCATCGTGGACTGAGTGGGCGTGACGGCTTGTCCCTCTGCGGCGTGTGCGGGGGAAAAAGCCGCGAAGAGGAGGAAAAGAGCTGTGGCGATATGACGGGGAATGATTTTCATGGGTTTGCCTTTGTGTGATTTGGTTTTGAAGGAGTTACTTGAGGGCGCTGAGCTTCTCGACGGCTTCGGCGGTGCTCCACACGTCGCTGGCGATCATGCGGTAGTTCACGAAGGCGGCCTCGTAGCCGTCGTAACCGGGGAGTTTCGCTGCTGCGGTGGCATCGGCGGCGACCACGACATTGAAGCCTTGTTCCACCAGTTCGCGCATGTGGGATTCCACGCAGAGGTTGGCGGACATTCCGGCGAGGATCACCTGGTTGATGCCGGCTTTGCGGAGCTGCAGGACGAGATCGTT
>CAXNGR010000005.1:0-16368 GCA_964201265.1 Verrucomicrobiaceae bacterium | reverse complement strand
GGACAATCCACGTCAGGCTGGCCTGCATGTGCCGCACGTCGAATCCCGCATCAAAGTAACATGAGCACCACAGCAGACCGGACAACAGAGGGCAAGCCAGAGGCTAGCACTACGGCCCGGTCCACCGGGATCGTCTCCATCGCCATCCTGTGCAGCCGAGTCCTCGGACTCGTGCGTGATCAGATGCTGAACGGCTTCTTCGGCTCCGCCTTCACCGGTATCTTCACCGCCGCCTTCCGCACGCCGAACATGCTGCGTGATCTCTTTGCCGAAGGCGCCCTTTCGACCGCTTTCGTCACCACGTTCTCGAAAAAGATGAAGACCGAAGGTGACGAGGCCGCCTGGGCGCTCGGGCGGAAGATGATCTCGCTCTCGATGTGGTTCATGACTCTCGTCGCCATCGCCGGCGTGGCCCTGGCTCCGATTCTGTTCCGTATTCTTACGCCCGGTCTCAGTGAGGAGGCCAAAGTGCTCGGCACTTGGCTCGCGCAGATCATGTACCCCTTCATCGCACTCGTTTCCGTCACGGCGCTGGTCATGGGGATGCTGAACTCGAAGAAAGTCTTCTTCATTCCCGCTGTCGCCTCCGCCTTCTTCAATCTCGGCTGCATCGTTGGTGGCGTGGTTCTCGCCTGGATCATCGACCCCGGTTTCCGTCACGGCAACGTCAGTGAAAAAGGCCTCACCGGCTTCGCGATCGGCACTCTGATCGGCGGTGTGCTGCAACTCGCTGTTCAACTGCCTTCGCTTCGTCGTGTCGGCTTTCGTTTCCGCTTCGACTTCGGCTGCAAAGATCCCGCCGTGAAGGAAGTCCTGCACCTCATGTGGCCCTCGATGCTGGCCGCCAGCGGCACGCAGGTCGCCGTGCTGCTCAATTCCATCTTCGCCTCCTACACCGCTGGCAAAGAATCGTCTCTCGCTTGGCTGGCAAACGCGCAGCGCCTCCAGCAGCTTCCGCTCGGCCTGTTTGGTGTCGCTGTCGCCACGGTCACGCTGCCGATGCTCTCCCGCCTCGCCACCGAAGGCATGACGCCCGCGTTTCGCGGCGCTTTGGCCAAAGGCCTGCGCCTCGTGCTCTTCCTCACGCTGCCCTGCGCCGTCGGTCTCTCGCTGCTCTCGCATGAGATCATCTCGGTCATCTTCGAGCATGGCAAATTCACCGCGCACGACGTCGCCAACACCGCCGCGCCACTGCAAGCCTACGCGTTCGGCCTGATCTTCTACGCCGCCATCAAGGTGCTCCAGCCCGCGTTTTACACCATCGACCGCCGCTTCATCCCGATGATGGTCAGCCTGGGCATCATTGCGTTCACCGCGACCGTGAACTCCATCACCGTCTTCGTCCTGGAATGGGATCACACCGCGCTCGCCTGGGCCACCGCGGTCGGTCTCGCACTCAATTTTCTCACGCTCTACCTCTGCATGCGCAAGTTCGCCTCTGGCCTTGAAACGCGCTCGCTCATGCAGGCACTGATCAGGCTCATCATCGGCATCGCCGCGATGTCCGGCATCTGCCTGGCCGCCAAATTCACGATCATGGCCGATTGGGCGCACCTGAACTTCCTTCTGCGTTGCGCCGCGCTCGCTGTGAGCATCGGCATCGCCGCCATCGCCTACTTCTCCGTCACAAAGAAGCTCAAGGTCGAGGAGTCCGGCGAATTCCTGTCGTTGCTTGGCCGCCGATTTGGCAAAAGATAGGCACCCCCGAAAAGGACAGGAAAGTGTGGAGAGGCCGCTTAACGGCTTCAAAACAGCCGCGCAAACTCACCGACCGATTCATTGAAGTTCGTCCGACACATCACCCACTTTTTCTCCTCCAGATCATTGGCCCTGACCGTCGTCCAGCTCCATTCTCATGAGGCCGCTCCCGGAAAAAAACTTTGCGACTCATTTTGGCATGGCTGCCACGTGGGCTTTACCTGTCGTAAAAGCAACTTAGATGGTGTCCCTTTTATCCATCTGCCTAAACTCGGATCCGCCATCCTCTGAGGATTTCAATCTCCGCGATCTGAAGGCACTGACGCTCGCCAGGAATCTCGATGCGGACAAAACGGGCGGGTTTGCCCTGAGCAGCAACGGCCAGAGCGACGAGGGAGAGGATGAAAAGAGACTTCATGCGATTGGGAGGCTTCTAAGTCGTCGTTTTGCCAGGTGTTTTTGCGGCGAAAAAGACGATTTGCACTCTCCATCCCGCACTGGGGGCTGAAACCGGACAAAGGGCTATGTCTTGTTGGATATCGGATGTCAGATTTGTCGTGCAAAGAGCTTCGTGAACAGCAGCCTTACTTCAATGTAGTAAAAGCCTGCAATAGAATCGTTTTTAACCTCAATTCCTTTCCCGGCGACCTCGATTTTCCCCTCCTTTTCGAGAATCACTTTGGCTTTCTCCAACATTTCCTCGATCATGGTCTTTAAGTGAGCATCGTGAGCGGTATCCGCTTCGAGATTGCGGTATTTGTAAGCTCTGAGTGCGTAATCAAGAAGAGTGAGTTTGGGGTGTGCTCCTTCAGAGTTTGCAACTTGGCCCCGGTCGAGAAGCCGCGTGATATGATAAGCAATGTCGCGGCGAATACGGAACGGCAGCGTTCTGAAGACCCTTTGATCATGTTCCTGATCCGGCTGAACCAAAAGTTTCTTTACTGCCTCGCCACTTTCTTGCTCAGCATAGCACCGCAACTGAAGGGAATAGAGGCGGCTCCACCAGCGTGGGGAATGCGTTTTACCTGCGAATAGACGTTGGGCGTTCTCCAAGCTGCGCCAAGCATCACCAATGCGTGATAAATGCAGCCGAACCATTCTCCTCGTAATTCGCTCGCATTGCGAATCGTGCCCTTTGTGAGACATGCCGCAGTGTCGTGAAATCCACTGTTTCAAACCTTCCTGGCTAGAGGTAAGCTCTAACTTTTTGGCTAACTCGGTAAGATACTTGTAAAGCGGTTTTCTCTTGTCCTCCATATCCCCCGAAATGCCGACCTTGCAGTGCGGAACTTCACCCTCAAGGTGCTTGGTTGTCTTTGACTTATCCTGGGTATCAAAAAGCCTGAGTGTTGCTTTGCCAATCTGAATGGCGAGACGTGATTCAAGTAAATAGCCTTCAGCTCTCCGGAGTTCGATGATTCCACACAAGACCTGCATATCCGCAACTCCGCTGTGTCTTAGAATAGCCTCCGCCTCATTCCAACGCCGATGAGCTTCACTGAAACGATGTAAACGCGATAGCGCGAGTCCATAAATGGTAAGCGCCTTTGAAGTCTCTCGCATCGTGAAATTCCAAAGAGCAGGGTCAAGGTAGGAGGCCACGTCTTGAGCTGCACTGCAAAGAATGCACGCAGCGAGCCACAAAGAGCGTGTTTCAATTTTTCTGCGCTTTCTTATCTCCTTAATATCAAATTCTCGATTGAAGCGTTCAAGGTTGTCGAGGCGATCAAGTCTCTTGGCATATCGAGTCAGAGTAAAAGCCCATTCAATGAGTAACTGCAGTTCACAGAATAGGTCCTGCTGTTTTTTAAAACCCTTGCCACCTTTGTTTACGAGGAGGTGATTGTTTATTTCCTCGCCCACGTTCTCCCAAACTCTAGATTCGTCTTTCTGGCATGAGAGTGAAACGATTTGTTTAACAAAATCCTTAACCGAGGAATGTATTTTACTCGGCTTGGATGCCTTGCCTTTAAGATTGAAAACATTCTGGCTATTGCGGTTAGCTAGGAAGTTGTATCCCGCATTGGCGACTTTAATCTCAACAACTTCATCTAGCCAAGTAGGTTCGGGAAAGCCTGCTCCTTCATAATTTTCAACTATGGAGGATTTTGCTGAATCACCTGCATAAGAAATGTAACGTTCCCAGTCATGAATTCGGAAATTTCCAGCCCCTGATTCTTGTCTTTTATAAATTAGATCGACTTCATGATTCAAGCGCCTCTTCAAATATTCGAAGATGCCGACACCAAAACGAGCTGAAACAGCATTTTTAAACTTTGTGTCCAGCGACGACTTTTTAGGCAGGATCAAATTCAAAAGTTCATTTTTTCCCTTTGCGTCAAACCATGCCTCAACTGTCGGCTTGTCGAACCAAAATCGAATGGTGCCTGATCCAATGCGCAAGCATTTGATGACGTTGAAAGCGCTTTTCAGCCAATAGTCTTGTAGTTTATCCTTTTCTTTATCCGTGTTGAAGCCCGAGGTTTTTTCAGCAATGCCATCACTTTCTGTGGCCTGCTTCTGAGCAAAATAGCGACTCTTCAAAGCATAGTTCGCTGCTTGCGCGAAGTGATACACCGCTTCCATCAGAGGAACCGCGTGTCCCGATGTCAATACAGCCCTCATATACCAATCGCCGATATAATAGTGTGTGCGACACCTAAACTCACTCATAGGCCGCAGACCGGCCACATGCTCCGTGTCTTGCTCGTCGGAGTGATGGATGATCCAGCGCAAGCCAGCTCGCATATCGCGATATGCCCAAGCAAACCCCCCGGGTTTTCTAAAAAAGACTTTGTGTGCATGAAAGTCTTGGAGCCAAGATTCAACCTGCTGAGCTCTTGTTACATCATTGTCGATGCCTTTTTTGTTGTAGCGAGCAGGGCATCTATAAACAGCCTCTGACAAGAATGCTGAGAAATGCCGTGATTGGCGAAATAAGCTGGCTGCATAAACGACCGTTCTAAGTTTCTGTAGGGCCTTTCGCTGATCATTCTGCACCTCCTCTCTCTGCTGATCCTGGCAACCACCACGGCGATGGGTTTTTCCCTGGCTAGATACCCACAGATCCCACATTTGATCAATTCGACCTTCGGCATGCCGGTCTAGTTCATGGCCATCAAGAATTTCCTTCTCTAGATTGCAAACAACCGATCTTGAGAAGCTATGAAGGGTTTTTGACGCATCGCCAATAACTGACCAGGAACCATCTCCTACATGATTCGTAACCCGATAACTGCACAATGGCTCGATGGATTCTGGTGCATGGACATGGGCATCACTCCCAACGGTTCCTTTAGGCGAGTAGTTTGGGAACAATTGAATGTCCTGCTTTGATTCTACGTCGTAATTGTTGATTAAATGTTTGAGTTTCTCGTCATCGCGTATTCGCCGTTTCTGAGAATATGGGATGTAGATAACATTGAAGCCAAGTTCGACCAAAACGCTCAGCATCCCTGTGAAAGGTGATGGCGTCAGCTTTTTAGGCGCGCTGTTCCCATATGTTTGTGTGTCCCAAAAGTTGCCTTCGTTCCACCCCGAGCAGCCGCCTGGGCCGTTTCTACCATACAGCACGATTAGCCATGATTGCGGACGCGTCCCGAAGTGCCTGCACAGTTGCTTGATTTCCTGAAAGCAGATTTCCAATTGAAGGTGATATTCATTTAGCCATTTCTCTTTGTCGCGTTCTTTAGTCACTCCCCACGCTTCTATCTTCTCAAATGCAGACGGAGGCATGGAACAGTGCTCGAGTTGGAAGAGTCCAAGCCGGATAGCAATGATCTGAAACAATTCATGAGCTACACTTGCTGGGCTCGCATAGTCCTCAAGTTCCAGCCATACCTTGTTCAGCCCGTAAGTGGCTGACAGTTCATGGAAAGCATCGCGTGAAGCACTTAATAGTCCCGAGGGGCCATCCACGATCACTAGCTTGTTGGTCGTGTTGTCATGAAACCCTTTGTCGCGTGGCTTTTCAGGATCTAGCCACTTGAACTCATTAATAATCTTCTGCGCGCCTGGAGCAAGGTGGCGGCTCTTGATGGGATTCGGTCTGAAACTCTCCTCTGGCGGCACGTTATGTATAAACTGGTGGCTGCCTCCTCCTGGCGGCAGACAAAGACATAGACGCTGATACCAGTCATAAAGGAGTAGATCGAGACGCTCTGTAACAACAGTAGTGATCCGTCTGCGATAGGCGGCCTCGTCAAACAGGGCGTCTATTTTTGCGAGGTCGGATTCGTTATAACATATCCAGAATAGCCGTGCCCTGGGATCGCAGTCTAGAACATACTTAATGAGTTCCACACAACGGTTGTCTGAACCCGAATAACCGCATACGAGGAGATGTTGCGGCAAATACCGTTCTTCTTGAGAATAAGCACCATCTACAGGATCACAGCCCCTCACATAGTGGAAGAAGCGTCTCTTGTCCTCAGTTGGCGGAGACTCATCCAGAGAAAAGTCGGCTCTGGTTTCCCAAAGGGTGCCGTGCATCTTCAATACAGTATCTCTAGCATGAACAATCTCAGGATCTGGCAACTCCCCGCGAATACTTACTGAGATAGGCTCAATGTTTTGCCCCAACTGGGTGAACGCATCTTCGATGAGCTCATCGAAGTTGGTCGTCAAGAATAAGCGCATTCGTGCGGGGCGCGCCAAATGGCATAGCATGATGTGGGTCAGATTTGGCATCCTGCCACGGGTGATGTGCACATTGAATCGATCAATGACCTTTGGTTGTGCCTCCGATATAATCAGCGTGTGCGATGAGGGATCAATTCGAACCAACTGGAGCTCAGATAGAAAATGCAGTGTCGAGCGCCAGTCATAAAGGGAACGTATTGCACGCTCAATGATTGCATCTTCGGATGTGGGGGAAATGTTTGGAAGCAAAAGTCCGCCGCTAACGAGCGCGTTTTTATCTAACTGTGCATGAAGGCGTTTGAGGCTGCTCTGATCCACATCACATGGGTGACCACGAAGAATTGGCGGAAGCAGAGGTGAGTTTAGCGCTCTGGCTAGATCATCGGGAGTGGCTCCTGGTCTTTTCATCTGGAGCCCTGAAATTTTCACCCCTCCTTCTTCTGGATAAACAACGACATCACAACGTCCGCAGAGTTCCTGGAATTTGATCGAAAGCCAGCGCCGAGCCATATCAACGCAGTCTTGGTCTGGATGCTGGGGCCAACCGCGCTGCCTCAAATCCCAGCGGCGTGATGGAATGGCGGGTGCATTAGCATGGGCCTTTTTGAGCACTGAATCTTGAGCCACACAAATGAAGATTGTGAAGGCTAGATAATCTGTGAATTGCTGTCCCATCATTATTCCCGACGCTGAGGAACAACCGCTTCCAAGAAAAGGAACCAGTCCAAACCCAGAATGAACTACATTGCATAACTGCTCGACGAACTCGTGTTCAGGAAGACGGTCGATATTGCGTGCTAGGTGTTGTTCTGTGCGAAGCATGATGTGTAAAATTCAATAAGCGGCTCCCCTGCTTGTGTAGCCTTATATGCATTCCCAAAGCCTGCGTTAGCCACATTAACCGCATCGGGCTAACAACTGGTGGCTAACTAGCTGCTTTGAGGTTGTTGCTGTGATACCGGTTTCTCCTCTCCCCCACCCTGGCTGCCACCGACATCCACAATGATGCGGGCGCGTTTCCAGGCTTCCATGAAGCGGTGGCCGGTGGGGGTGGTGTCGAACTGGAGGACAAGGTCGTCCATGTCGTTCACGAACTCGACGAGGGCGGCGGTGTCGGTTTCGACTTCTTTGAGGAGGGCGCTGCGGTTCACGATCTGGCCGCGTGGGGCGTTCATCACGGCGGCTGAAGGTGCGGCTATCCGGTACATGGCGAGGCAGGACGTTTGGGGAGCTAGGAGTTGCTTTCGACGATCAGGACGGTGGCATTTGGGGGCGAAACGAGGTGGCCTGCGGCTTTCAGTGCGCTGACTTGCTGGATGACCTCAGTCGTGGTGGCAGTTCTTTGCTGGCGTTCGGCAGTGTAGTCGCCTGCGCCTTGGCTGAACTGCTGCTGGTAGCGGGTGTAGTCCACCGGGCCGAGCGTGGTGAGGAGAGCTTGCCGGGCTTTTTGGTTGATCTCGTGCAGGGTGGTCATGGCGCGGAAGATGCGGGATAATCGAAGGGATTCAAGATTTTCACCCGAAGAGCTGGGCCAGCACGGACACTGCGACGAATGAGACGGTCATCGGTGGTCAAAAGGTAGTCGCAGTGCGCGGCCTCCGCTGCGGCGATGTGCAGGGCATCGTAGCCCTGGATGTGCCAGGCGGCGAAGGTTTGTGCCCGTGTGTCGATGGAGTGATGCTGCGGCACATGCAGGGTGGCGGGATCAAGCAGGGCAAGCACATCTGCACGGCGGACGGGATCCGTGATCTGTTGGATCTCTGCGAGCAGGTAGTCACTGCTGACGATTGCCTCACGGCCACGACGAGCGGCATCCATAATGTAAATGACGGCCTCGGCTTCCAGGTGAATGCGCACCTGGGATTGGTCATCCCAAGGGCGGTTCAGGCTGCATGTGTCGAGGTAGAGACGCATCTTCAGGTGCCGTGATCACTTCGGCTGCTCGGGCGCAGGCGGTGGAGTTGGCTTCTCTTCACCTCCACCATTGCTGCCCCCGACATCCACGATGATGCGGGCGCGTTTCCAGGCTTCCATGAAGCGGTGGCCGGTGGGGGTGGTGTCGAACTGGAGGACGAGGTCGTCCATGTCGTTGACGAACTCGACAAGGGCGGCGGTGTCGGTTTCGACTTCTTTGAGCAGGGCGCTGCGGTTCACGATCTGGCCGCGTGGGGCGTTCATCACTTTCGTGTAAGCGGCGATAGCGGCGCTGAGGGTGGCGATGCGGGCGGGGGTGATGCCGCGTTTGGCGGCATCTGGCTCGGCGACGGCTCCCTGGGCGATGTCGCGGATGGCGGTGGTTTGGGTGACGAGTTCCTGGGTGCGGAGTTTGACGATCTCGCTCTTCGTGTAGTCCACCTTGCCGTAGCGGTCGAGGTCGCCGTTCTTCTTGAAGTGGTTTGCCAAAGCACGAGCGAGGGTGTGGGCGATGTTTTCGAGCGTGGCCTCCGCGACGGCTTTTTCATCCGCTGCGCCGCCCGTGGCGGCCTCCGCCTGCACGGCTTTCAGGCTGACGGCGGCATGGTCCGCCTCGAGCTTAGCGATGTCTGTGGCAAAGTCCGCAGGCTCCTGGCCTTCCCAGACGGGTTTGTATTCGGGGCTTTGAGCGACAGTGATGCACGTGCCGATCATATTCAGATGATTTTGGATGCGTGAGGTCATAGCGCGAGTGAGGCTAGGGATTCGACGAGTCAATGGGAAGCACAAAATGAGAAATTTTTTACGGGTAAGTAGGCTTATCACGTTACCCTCAAAGCTCTGTGATCCTCCGTGCTCTCTGCGGTGGATCCCCTCTGGCTACCACGGAGGTCACCGAGGAACACAGAGGCCCAGAAGGAGTTCAAAGGCGCATTTCCCCAGGGCAACGGTCAGCTAACGCCCCGTAACGGCGATTTCCCGGCTGTTAGCGGCGACCGCACGCTTGTATTTCTCAATTTCGCGAGTGTTATCTTCCATCACACGCTTGAAAGTTGCGGTCTCCTGGTCGTCAGTCTCAATAGCAGACTCATTTGTTGCAATAACACGTTTGTCAGTCGCAATAGCAGTTCCGCCAGTCTCAATAGCACGGGCGTCAGTAGCGATTTCCCGCCTGTCAGGAACGATTTCCTGAACGTCAGCGCCGAGCGCGGAAAGGCCGCTCCACTCGCGGCAGGTGCTTCCCATATCCCATCCGCTTCTCCCCTGCCGCCATGAAATCCGTGGTCAACGGCAGCGGACATGGCATTACTCCGACACCTTCCCATGCCGGTTCAACGTCTCTGGCTCCAAGTCACCGCCTTCCTCGCCCTCGTCTGGGCCGGGGTGGCAGCGGTCATGTGGATCACGGAAGATTCGGTCTTCTCACCAGAAAAGACCCTCGCGCTGATGGAGCAGGCAGCGTGGTTTGGCGGTGCAGACCTTGATTCTAAGCAGCGCCAGCAGCATCTCGACAAAGTCATCGCCTCCGTCATTCGGCTCGACTTCAACCAGCGGAGCAGCATGCGCGAAGACGGCCTGGAAATCATCGACCGCTTCTTCAAATCACTCACGGACGAGGAAAAGGGCGTGTACATCAGCCGCACAGTCGAGGAGAACTTCAAAGCGGTGATGAAAGGTCTCGAAAAGCTGCCAGCGGAAGACCGCCGCCGCATCATCGGGGGCATTCATCGCGAAATGAAAAAGAAGTCTGCCAACAATCCTGAAATGCAGCTTCTCCTCGATCAGGACGCCGCCAGCTTTGAAAAAACCTTCACCCAGGACATGGGCACCTTCTTCAAGGAGGCTCCGCTCTCTATGAAACTCGAAATGGCCCCCATGCTCGAAGGCATGCAGGCGCGCATGCAGGGGATGAGGATGCGGTGAAGTAGGCCAGTTGCGAAGCACCAGTGCTACTTTCTCCAGCCCATCGGCTGCGTCCACGCCATCTCCGTCTGATCCTTGAACGAAGGACTCGGGTGTGGCTTCGAGGAAACAATCGACGCACGGAAGTACAACTCCTTGCCCGTCGGCTTCCATGCAATCTCCGCGCCTTCAAGCGTCGCTAACGTCTTGCCCACGTCATCCGAGTAGAGTTTTCGCGTTGGATAAGTGTCGCCCGCTGGTGTTTGAACCTCTCTCGTGGCCGTGTCGTAGCCTTCCAAAGTGCCACGAACCTCCGTCGTGTATTTCACGCCCGGCTCCGCATGAATCCGAATGCGGAGCATGCCGTCCGTGAAGCTCACGTCATCCAGCGTGACGCCTGATGACGCATAAAAATCGCCCGCCTTCATCGCCTTCACGATCTCTTCGGCATCCAGCTTCGCCGCCCGCACCATCACCCAGCCGCGTCCTGGGCTGCTTTCCTCGCCATGGTAGTGATGCGAGTCGTCCGTGCCCACGCCATACAAAGGAGCCGCCTTGAACTGAGCAATGCGCAGCGTGTTCGCGATGTCCCACAGTTTCTCGTGCCCCACGCGTGTCTCATCTCCAAGCCAGTTGATGCCCGGGTGGCCGTTGTAGATCTCCCAGAAGTTTTCCTCCAGAACTGCCGCCATGTCCTCCGCCGTGAAGGCCCAGCGGAAGTTCGGATGATTGATGTGGGTGAACATCGGCACCCCCAGCCGTTGCGACTGCTCATTCACCATCTTGAAATTGGCCCGCAGCACCTCCTGGATGCTGCCCAGGTCTTTGATCGGCTTGATCTCTTCTCTCAGATTCACCGCGTTCATGTGGACCGGTGCCTTGCCCAGCCCCGCGCTGATCTCCTCCGCCTGCACGATCAAAAACTTGCCCAGTTCCTCAAATTTGGGCCGGTATTCCTCCAGTTTCTTCAGCCGCACCTCGGTCACGCCGTCCTTGTCTCGTGTCGTCACCCATTCGTCTCCAAACCGGGTGCGATACTTGTCCATCGTCGTCTTCCCCAACGCCTTGCGTCGCTTTTCGACCGCTGGAACCCCCATCCACACCTCTTTCGCCTGCAGCACGTTGTGATCGGAGATCGCCAGAAAGTCGTAGCCATGCTGCTTGTACCAGTCCGTGATCATTTCCGGGAAATCATTCCCGTCGCTCCACAGCGAATGCGTATGCGTGTTGCCCTTGAACCACTTCAGCTCCTGGGCGTGGGCGTGTTGAATCAGTCCGAAGGCGAGCAGGCAGAGAACGGTTGGGCGCATTCTTTCCGAACGGTGCGAGCAAGCATCATCTCACTTGGAATCTCGCGGCACCACCACAATGGCGTTGCGCACAGCCCAGCACTGAATGGCATCTGTTCTCGAAAAGTTTCCAGTCAGAAGCCTGGCGTTTACTTTTCGTCAGACTGAAAACTTGCATCTGTGTATTCTTGTCGCCGTGGGCTTTCCTGTCTTTTTTTGGCTCCCGTTGTTTATTGTGATGGAACTAGGGCGATTCGAAAACCCAGATTGCCATTCCTCTGACCGGGCATTTCCTTGCTGCGGATCGCTGCGCGGCAACCCACGGCATCATCGGACCAAGAACCACCGCGCGCCGTGTGGAAGATACCTTGAGATGCTCCCACAGGGTTCATTCCATCACGCAAGGTTTCAGCATGCCAATCTAAACACCATTCTTTGACGTTACCGTGCATATCATACAAACCCCAAGCGTTAGGGAGGTAACTTGCGACTACTCCAGTCTGAGTTCCGTTGCTAAAGTTTGCCTGCTTGGTGGTCAAGATGGGTCCAAAAGCATATGTGGTTTCTGAACCCGCCCGGCATGCATATTCCCATTGTGCTTCCGTAGGGAGACTGAATCGCCAGTCCCGCAACGGTGGCACCCTCATGTTGAGCTTGCTGATAAATTCTTGAGCATCAACCCAACTCACAAAGTACATTGGGTAATCTGCCCCTAGACCACGAGGCTCGCGCTGGCCCGCCACTTGTCTCTGATACTCAATATCCGTGCCCATCACCGCTTTCCATTGTTCCTGTGTGACCTCCTTGTCCCCCATCCAAAACCCTTTGCTGAACTGCGCTTGCACTTGGTTTTCGTCGCTGCCGCGCCCGTCTTCCGAAGTCGGGCTACCCATCATGAAACTACCTGGCGGACAAAAGCAAAATTTCATGGTCACTTCTCCTGCCAACTTCATCTGTATTATCTTGCCAGTACCTGCTTCGTCCAAGACAAGGCCAGGGGCTGTCGGTATCGGTGTGCTTGGTGGTGGGCTTACCGGTGTCAACTTCACCATCCCGCCCGTCCCACCAGAATTTCCGGCCGGTGTAACGCCTGACACGAAGGCAAAGGTTCCGTAAAAACTGCTATTCATCCATGGCTGCTGCTTGCCCGTCACTGCCTTGACCTGCGCTCCGACCTGCTTGAAAACTTTTTCAATTTCGTCTCCGGGTTTTAGCAGGGCCTCCTTCAACACGCCTGTGAACGGACTATTGCGCCCACGCCCGTCTGCTGCCACCTGACCTGGTGCGGCCGAAAAAAGCAGAATGGTGCCACCCGGAGTGCTCTTCGGAGCGCTCAAACCCGCCACGTTGTCGCGTCCCCAGCCACGACCGAGTGGGTTATTCCTGCAGCAGTCCAGGATCACAATCTTCAGTCGCTCTTCACCATCCATCGCACCAAGGATCTGATCCAGTGCGAGCGTTCTGTGCTTCACCTGATATTTCTCCTCTATCTGCGCATCAACCGGCACCATGTAGTTGCCTCCGTCAACCTCCAGCCCATGCCCGGCAAAGAAAAATAACACCACTTTTGCCGTGCTTGCCGCAGCAGCAAAGGACTCAACCTGCTTCTCCATTGCCTCATGCGTTAGATTTGTCTGTGCTCCACCACCGACGAGGTCAAACCCGCACTGGCGCAAGGCTGCTGCCACATCCTCCGCATCTGACTGCGGATTCACCAAAGGATTGCCATGCCGGTACTCCCCATTGCCAATCACCAGCGCCACTCGCTCGGCTGCGGCGGCTGAAAGGCAGCAGAGCAGTGAGCAGGCAAGCGTAGTGAAGACAAATCGGAGTGATTTCATAGATTGAAAACCATCGTGTCAAAGGGAACGACAATTGCAGCAAATAAAATGGCTCGGAAGCACGTCTCTGATCAAGTCGGGCGGGGAGGGTGCAAAACATGATCTTTACCGAAGGCACTCGCGACGGCGGGCGACGCAACTGTTCCCGCACCACCTAATGCGCATTGTAGGTGGTGCGGGGAGATTGTCATGGCTGGGTAAAATAGCGGTCGTAAAGGCTGTGATCCGTCGCTGCTTGCCGAACAAAACGCATCAATCCTCCCTCAAGCCACCAACGCCAAAACATCCACAAAACAAGAGCATCCTCTGGCTGCTTCGAGTACGGAAACAATGACAGGCAGCGGCCATCAATCTCCACAAAACACTGTTCCAAAAAGGTCACCATCTGGTCCAGACACACGGTCAGATGAAAAACTTCTTGGTCAGACAGAGCCGGCCATTCGTGTTCCCGTATCGAGTACAGAATGGCACGAAAGCATCCCTCATGCCCCTCTCCCATCGCCTCCAAAATCTGACGCATTGCTCGGTTCTTGTCTTTTGGGTCGTCTGAACTGGGAAAGTCTATCGCAGCAAGGACTTTACATGTGGGAAGCACTGCGAGCGATGATTGGAGTAATGTGTGGAGTTCCTTCCACGCAGTTCCATCAAACTCATGCTGGCCTAGAATTTCGGTTACTGGATCGTCCATAATGCAATACGTCATTGAGTTTAATGGCCTTTTATTTCGAGAAACGGTCAATGTAACTGATTGCCAAATTCTTCGCACTCATCGGTTCCCTCTCCGGTCACTGCTCCACCTTGAAGATATGCATTGAGGTGCCGTGCGGATTGAGGCCGACGTAATTGTCTGCGCCTTTCCATTCGTAGCTCTGGTTGTGCAGAAGATCGGTAACTTTAAAAGGACGGCTGCCGTCGAGACCGAGGACGGCGAGGTCGAGATGCACCATGCCGCCGGCGGGATGATGTGGGTCATGACTGATCACGCAGAGGATGCGGTTGCTGAAGTCGGGCGTGACTTTGCTGTAGCAGAGAACCTGGTCGTGATCAGAGCCGTGGAAGCTGAGGTTGTCGTAGAGATGCAGCGCCGGATTGTCCCGGCGGATCAGGTTTAGCATGCGGATGAAGGCCGTGATGTTGCCGGGCTTGTTGTAGTCGCGCTGCTTGAGCTCATACTTCTCACTGTTGTTGTACTCCTCCTTGCCGGGATACGGATCGTTTTCGCACAGTTCGTAACCTGAATACATGCCCCAGGTCGATGACAGGGTGGCCGCGAGCGCCGCGCGGATTCGGAACATCTGCGGTCCCGCATTTTGCAGATGCCCGGGCAGGATGTCCGGCGTATTCGGCCAGAAATTGGCGCGGTAATACCAGCGCATGTCGCCGCGGGTGAGCTCGGTGGCGTATTCGGTGAGCGCGTGGCGGTCTTCCCGCCAGGTGAAGTAGGTGTAACTCTGCGTGAAGCCCACTTTGCCCAGCACCTGCATCATCTTCGGTTTCGTGAAGGCTTCCGCGAGGAACAGCACGTCGGGATCTTTGCGCTGGATGGTGGCGATGAGTTCCTCCCAGAACGCGACGGGCTTCGTGTGCGGATTATCGACGCGGAAGATCTTCACGCCAAGATCGACCCAGTGCTGTACCACGTCGATCAACTCCTTCCAAAGATTGCGCCAGTCATCGCAGTGGAAATTGATGGGGTAGATGTCTTGATACTTCTTCGGCGGATTCTCCGCGTAGCGAATGCTGCCGTCCGGGCGCTTGTAGAACCACTCGGGGTGATCTTTGACATACGGATGATCCGGCGAGCAGTTGATGGCGAAGTCGAGGGCGATTTCGAGGCCGCGTTTCTTAGCCTCCTTGATCAACCACACGAAGTCTTTCTCGGTGCCGAGCGCCGGTTCGATGGCGCGATGTCCACCCGCCGGGCCACCAATGGCCCATGGGCTGCCGACATCGCCGGACTGGGCGGTGAGGGTGTTGTTTTTGCCTTTGCGGGCCGTGATGCCGATCGGATGAATCGGCGGGAAGTAAATCACATCGAAACCCATGTGCGCCGCATGATCGAGGCGGCCCAGGCAGTCGCGAAAGGTCGAATGCTTGTCTGCGCGACCTTCAGAGCCACGCGGGAAGAATTCATACCACGCCGAGAACCGGGCGCGTTCACGCTCGACGATCACACGCAGCGTATCGGAGGTGGTGGACTGATCGCGGTCAGGATACTGATCCATCAGGCTCTGCATCTCGTCGGACAGCAGTACGTCCATGATGTCGCCTGGCTTCACCGAGGTGAGCAGATCCGCGCAGTCTTCGAGCTGCGTCGCCGCCACGGCAACTCCGGCGGCACGGGCGCGTTTGCCTGCCTCGCGCAGCAATCTCGCTCCTTCCTGAGCCTCAATCGGCACATCGGGATCTTTGGCCTGCACCCGCACGGCGAAGGTCTTCTTCCACGAGCGGAACGTGTCACCCCACGCCTCGACCACATACTCCCAGCGTCCGGCTTTTTCAAAACGGCACTGCCCCTGCCAGCGATCATTCTCCAGCGGCTTCATCGGAGACTCAAACCAGCGGCGTGTGCCCGCCAATCGCCAGCGCAGCACCGCCGTCATCACATCGTGGCCGTCTTTGAAGATGTCACACCAGACATCCAGCGGTTCATCGATCACCCGTTTGACCGGATGACGCCCGCCTTCGAGGCAGGGGTAAAAGTTCTCGATGACGACGGTGGGGGCGTGGGAAGCGGACATGGGGAAGTTTGCGGTAGTTGACGGTTGTTTACAGTCGTTGACGATGGTTTTCAAAGAGCTTCCGAACGGCGCAGTTGGGAGTCACGGAGATTGTGGATGCGCACGGCCAAGTCATAAGCCTGATCGAGAAGCGGGTCAGTGGTTTCAGCAGATGCAAAGCCAAGATCGGTGGCGATGATCAAGTCTGAGGCGGTTTCCATGAGCGAACCGTGTGCTTGGCTCGAGAAATGCGCTTGATCCTTGAAACTGGATCTGCAGCAACCTTCTGCGAGGTTGTTGGCCACCGAAACCGCCGCCCGCGTCAGCTGGCTTGTCAGGCCAAAGCGTTCTTCGCGCGGAAAG
>CAXNGR010000004.1:0-16633 GCA_964201265.1 Verrucomicrobiaceae bacterium | reverse complement strand
AAAGTTAAAATTGTCACACAGCATCACCATCGTTGCTGTTGCATAATTTAAAAAGATCGTTAAAATGAGAATGCTAGTTCAAAAATTAACCGTCCGCCATAGCCTATGTTCTCACCTCTTCTAAATCAGGTTCGTTTGGTCGCAGCCAGTTTTGCGACTCTCATGCTGGCCTCATGTGCCTTGCCTCCTCATCAGGCATGGCAGGAAATTCAGACAAAGGGTCTTCTATCTTATTACATGGGTGGCGAAAGTCGTCCGCTTGGTGCTGCGAGCAACCGCACCCAGACGCTGGCGCAAAACACAGCGTCCGCTCCAACTAAAGCAAGCACCACCTTGGTCGGACCTGCCGCTCCTTCGACGCCACCGCCTTCAATGCTGAACTCAGCCAGCATGCCAGTGGCCCAGTCAGTGCCGGATCTTCCCGGTTATGTCCGCACGCCGTTCACCAATCCACCGCGTCTGGTCGATGTGCGTGGCATGTCGGCTGGCTCCAAAGTCGTCTGTCCCTACACGCAGCGCCCCTTCCTCGTCCCAGGTTCGGTTTCCTCCAGCATCGCCTCCGCGCCTAGCCGTCCGAAAGCGCCTGAACCCAAGGAGCGTCCGCGTACGACTCCAGTGGCACCTGACACCTCGGTCGCAGCTATGAGCAAGCCTAGTACCAGTGCTCCGACAACCCCGGCAGTGACACCCGCCCCGACCCAGGCCGCCCCTGAGCTCCCTTACGGTAGTTCCATCAGCGGTCGCCCAGGGTTCGTGACCAGCCCTTACGCCGCTAAACATCAGTTGGTGGACGTGACCGGCCTTCCAGTCGGTATGGAAGTGAAATGCCCCTACACCGGCAAGCTCTTCCGCGTGCCGCCGCAGTAGATCCAAGGTCAGTTTTGTCAAACACCCCGTCTGGTTCTCCGGGCGGGGTGTTTGTTTTTCAGGATCAAATCAATCCACGCAGCAAGGACAAGGCTGCAGCCAATGCCCCAGTGAGACTTCCTTCAGCGTGAGATCCATTCCCACACTCTGCTCCCACTTTGGATGCTTCATGCGATGCCCGAAGGCGCAGCCAGCAGGTGGATTGATGGGTGATGGCACATCACCTTGCAGCAGTTCACGTTTGCGGCGCTTCGCCGGATCGGGCACGGGAATCGCGTCCAGCAGGGCCTTCGTGTAGGCGTGGCGGGGGTTGTGATAAAGCTCTTCCGCTGGGGCCATCTCGACGATCTTGCCTAGATACATCACGGCGACGCGGTCGCTCATGTGCTTCACAACGCTGAGACCATGGGCGATGAAGAGGTAGCTCAGGCCCATCTCGCGCTGGAGATCGAGCAGGAGATTCAGCACCTGGCTTTGCACGGAGACATCCAGCGCGGAGACGGGCTCGTCACAGACGATGAGCTTGGGCTTCAAAGCGATGGCCCGCGCAATGCCGATGCGCTGACGCTGACCGCCGCTGAACTCGAAGGGGAACCGATCTGTCGCAGTCGCGGGCAGGCCGACCTTGTCGAGCAGGTCGAGCACCCACTTCCGTCGCTCCTCCTTGGTGCCGATCTTTTGCACGATAAAGGGCTCCTCCAGGATATCCCGCACCGTGTGGCGCGGGTTCAGGGACTCGGCAGGATCTTGAAAGATCATCTGGACATGTCTGCGCATAGGCCGCAGCGCGCCAATGCCCGCATGTGTGATGTCCTGCCCATCGAACTCGATTTTGCCACCGGTCGGCTTGAGCAGGCGCACGATGGCCTTGCCTAAAGTGGTTTTCCCGCAGCCGGATTCACCCACGAGGCCGAGGGTTTCTCCTGCCCCAAGGTTAAAACTCACCCCATCGACCGCTTTGCACGATGCGACCGAGCGCCTGAGTAAGCCCCCCCGAACGGGAAAGTGCTGCTGGAGGTTTTGGACGGTGAGGAGGCTCATGCGACGCAGATGGGGCAGTTTTCGACCCAGTGGTTCGGGGCGATCTCGACAAAGGGAGGGCGAGAATTTAGATGGGCTTCCGTGTGATCACGACCGGAACGCTCAGCGAAACGGCAGCCAGGCTTGAAGTCGGCGATGCTGGGGACATTCCCCGGTATGGCTTTCAATAGTGTCTTGGGCTTGCTGTCCAGACGCGGGATGCTCTCCAGCAGGCTCTGGGTGTAGGCGTGGCGCGGGTGGGCGAAGAGATCGAAGACGCTGGCCTTCTCGACGATGCGCCCGGCATACATGACGGCGACTTCATCACAGACTTCGGCGATGACACCTAGATCGTGGGTGATGAGGATGACGCTCATGCCCATCTCCTTTTGTAGGTCGGCGATGAGGAGCTTGGGTTTGTTGATCAGCGCCATGGCGATCATCACGCGCTGTCTCATGCCACCACTGAGCTGATGCGGGTATTCGTTGAGTCGCTGCTCAGGTGCGGGGATGCGCACCTTCTTCATCATGTCGATGCTGCGAGCAAGCACGTCCGCCTTGCTGCATTCGGTGTGGAGCAAGATCGCCTCGGCGAGCTGCCTGCCGACAGTCTGCACGGGGTTCAGCGCCGTCATGGGCTCCTGGAAGATCATGGAGATGTCGTTCCCACGAATCTTCTGCATCTCATCGAGTGGCAGGGTCACAAGGTCGCGTCCTTCAAAGCGGATGCTGCCGCCGAGAATCTTCCCGTGCGGCTGGGGCAACAGTCGTGTGATGGAGAAAGCCGTGACGCTTTTCCCGCAGCCCGACTCGCCGACAATGCCGAGCGTTTTGCCGCTGGGCACATCGAAGCTGATGCCATCGACGGCAGTCATGCGCCCCGCGTCGGTATCAAACGCGGTAACGAGGTTTTCGACCTGGAGGATGGGGCTGCTCATTGCTTAGCTTGGTAGGCGTCGAAGACGCGCAGGGTTTCACCAAAGTCACGCCCGGTGCGGATGGCTTCCTTCGTCTCACGCTTCACATCCTCGTCGATCCAGAACATGTGCTCATCCATGGGTTCGCGGCTCTTGCGCGCATTCCCTTTTTCCGGCCAGCGGACCCAGCGCCAGGCCATGTAGCGGTAAAACGGGGATTCCCAGGCCGGGATGGTGCAGGCGCGGTCCTCAATGAGTTTGGCGAGCTGCCAGGAGAGACGCTGCACTTCCTCCTCGGTCTTGGCTTTGCGATGCTGGTCAATGAGCGGGTCGAGCGCGGGATCAGCGGTCTGCGTCATGTTGTTGGTATCGGTGACGATCTCGCGCTTGCCGTCTTTGCTGATCTTGAAGGCATTGGCGCTATGGTAGTCGTCCCAGAAGCGCGGATAGGGCGGCTGCGCTCCGAATCCGGCGAAGCCCATCTCGTGGTTCTTCTGGTCGAGCTTCTTGTACATCTGCGTGGAGTCGAGACCTTCGACATTGATCTCCAATCCCGCCTTCTTGGCCTCTTCCTTCAAGCGCAGCATGATCGGCGTGATCACGCCAGAGTTGAAGGTGGTGAGAGTGAAGGAAAGCTTTTTGCCCTCGGCGTTTTGCAGGATGCCATTCGGTCCAGCCTTGTTGAAACCCGCCTTCGCGAAGTGCTCGCGGGCCTTCACTGGATCGTAGGGTCGGGCGCGGAGATCGGGATTGGTGAACTTGCCGAAGCCGGACACCGTGCTGTTCATGCGGGTCTTGTCGCCACGGAAGTCCACATCGATGACCTTCTGGAAGTTCATCGCGTAGTTGATGCCGAGGCGCACATCGAGGTTGTCGAGCTGCGGCTTGCTTTCGTTGATGCGGATGCCCCAGGTGACCTGCGGGAACTCATTGTAGAACATGTGCCGCTCGATGTAGCCGCGGTAGATCTCGGGGATCTCCGCCTTGTCATACCAATAGCGCGGCAGGCCGGCGAGATAGTAGTCGAACTGGCCCTGGCGGAACATCTCGAAGGCTTTGTCTGGGCTGGCGATGATCTTGAACTCCAGGAAGTCGCAATTGAAGATGTATCGGTAGTGCTTCAGATCGCGCGCCCACCAGTCTTTGACCCGACTCAGCGTGATGGAACGCCCGCGCTTCATCAAAGCGGGATCGATGACATAAGCCCCGGTCACCGGGCATATGCGCCACTGATAGCGTGCCGGGAAGTCGGGGCCAAGCTCGCGGTAGAAATGACGCGGGCTGGGCGGAATCATCGCATACCAGATGGGATCTGGCTTTGACTCTGGGATCGTGATCGAGAAGGTGCGCTCGTCGAACTTCGTGATCCCGGCATACTCCTTCGTGTACCAATCATTGTACCAGGGGTCCTTCAGGTGCGTGCTGGTCATGACGAAGAAGGTCATGAAGAAGTCCTCCACCTCGATTGGATGCCCATCCGAGTAGGTCAGCTTGTCCTGGAGACGGAAATACACCGTCTTGCGGTCCTCAGAGATAGCCCATTCCTTCGCCATGCCGGGAATCCACACATCCTCATCGGGATGCCGTGTGACAAGATCGATCTCGACGTTGTCGTGATGCTGGCGGCGGAAGCCATTGCTGGCATCAGGGCCGACTTTGCGGAAGGTCGGCGGGAAAGTGGGATGCCAGTCGTGGAAGGTGCCGCCCTTCTTGGCGCGGGGATCACCGAACTCCGGCACATCGGCGGCGTTTTCCCATTTCAGGCTCGGGGGCAAATCCGCGGCGGTCTTCCACTGGAAGAAGCCCGGCTTCGATTTCCAGTAAGCCGCAACCTCCTCGGTGTTGTCGTAAGGCGGAAAGCGGGTGTCATCCGAGTCGGAGCAGGCGGTGAGAAAAGCCGCTGCGGTGAGTGCGAGATGGAGCTTGGTTATCATTCGCCGACTTTGTTGAGAATGGCATTAATCAGGGCAGAGCTGGCTCTAAAGCCCAAGCTTAACAATTCATCGAGAACTTGGGCCAACGGTTCGTGGATCAGGCCCTTGAGCTTTGCTTCCGCCAGCAGACCGAGAAGACCAATCTGAGAAAGTCCCAGCTTTTTAGCCAGGAGCCTTGCTTCCTGGTCATCCACCAGCAACAAGTCTGCATGTAACTCTTCATACAGCGCGATGGCTTCTGCCTCACCCTCGTCAATCTCAGCCAGCAACTCGTTGACTCTTTGCTGGGAGTTCAGTGTGCGGACAGTGAGCCAGTGAGCATGCAAAACGCGATCAATAGATGGCTGGGTCACGGCCCCTTCTGCCAACTCAGAAGCCACCACGGGCGGAATCACCACGACCCCATATAGTTTGCCGAGCAACTCCTCCCTCGCCATCAAGGCCAGGTAACATAGACATGAGGTGTCGGAGACAACGATCACAGCACACCACGGGAGCGAAGATTCTCCAGATCACTCTCCAGCTCTTCCATGGTGAATTCACGGATGGGCAGGGCGCGTTCCTTGCGCCAGTGATCGAATTCGAAAAAGCTGGCACCGCAAAGCCTTCTAGCCTGGCTGCCAGACAGCCGTTGCTGCGCGAAGAGGCTGAGCGCGAGTTCCTTCAGCGCTGTCTTTTCATCGAAGCCTAGCTCCTGAGCAATTTTGTCTGGAATGGTGATGGTCATGGCTGGAATAGTTTAACGCATCTTCATCGGTAAGTGGTGAATTTCTTCGGATCAAAGGCCTCGCGTATGGCTTCACCCACGAAGGTGACGAGCACGAGCACGGTGGTCATCGCCACGAAGGCGCTGCTGACGATCCAGGGGTAATTGAAGTCCTCGGTGCCTTCATGCAGCAGGCGTCCCCAGCTGGGCTCTTCCGGCGGCAGACCGAAGCCGAGGTAATCCAGCGCGGCGAGCGAAGTGATGATGGCCGACACTTCAAAAGGCGCGAGCGTCACCAGGATGGCGATGCTGTTTGGCAGGATGTGTTTGAAGATGATACGCCCCGTGCTCGCACCGAGAAGACGTGCAGAGGCAACATAATCGCGGGCCTTTTCCTTCATGGCCGCCGTGCGGATGTAGATCGTGGTGCCCATCCAACTGAACAGCGAGATGATGACCACCAGCAGGAACAAGTTCGGACTGACAATCGAGCTGACGATCATCACAATGAAAAGGAACGGCAGCACCGACCAGATCTCGATCAGCCTCATGCCCACGAGATCCAGCACGCCGCCGAAGTAGCCGAGCAATCCACCCGCCGCGACACCGACGACGAAAACGAAGGTCACAAACAGGATCGAAGCGATGATCGCCTGCTGCCAGCCGCCGTAGAGAATGGCGAGCACATCACCGCCCATCGAGGTCGTGCCGAGGAAATGTCGATGCGCCCATGATGGCGGTGAGGGTGGATAAACCACGGTCAGCATGGTTTCGGATGCTTGAGACTCCAGCGCGACGGCTTTGCCTTCGGTGAAGTCGGTGTAGGTGACGCGGGTGCCCTTGTCGAAGGTGGCTTTCTCCACCTGCTCGTTGTTTGCATCCCAGCCGAGCATCTCGCCCTGCTTCAAACCATGGCGGAAGACCCACTCCTGGCGTTTCTGCTGTGGTTTGTCGCGAAACTGCGTGTAAGCGCGGCCATCGAAGGGTTTGGTTTCGCTCGCCCGATACGCCACACCGTCACGCACAACGACCTCCTCAATGGTCTCCGGCGTGTCGAGCTTTGGATCATACGGCACGATGGGCATGAGCAACCAGTTGCCGGATTTGGAATCGCGGAACTGGCGCTGCAACTCGCGGTAATCCGTTTCCGACTCGTCTTTGAGGCCGAAGGTGGTCGCAGGCTTCACGTCGGTGACGAACGGGAAGTAGAACTTGCCTTCATAGCGAACGACCAGCGCACGCTTGCCAACGACCAGGGTGTCGAGTGATCCCACGCCCACCAGTGCGAGCAAAACCAGGAAGGAGGCATGTCCGCGCTTGATCTCACGGAAGCGGCGAAACTGTTTCAATGTGAGCGGACTCCAATGCCACTGAGTTTGCCCGCGCCAGAGCAGCCAGCCACCTGTGAGAGCAAAGACTGCGAGCAAAGTCCATCCCAGCCAAGCACCCCCAAGAAACGAGACCTTGAACACCGGCACGGACAACAACAGCCACCGGAACAACGCGGCGAGCGCTGCATAAGCAATGAGGGTGATGCCTGTGGTGCGGGGGGACATGGTTTACTCGAAGCGGATGCGCGGGTCGGTGAGCGCGACGAAGAAGTCAGACAAGATGTTGCCCACCATGAGCAAGACGACCTGAATGACGAGGATGCCCATCACAAGCGGGTAATCGCGATCCAGCACGCTGTAGTAGCCGAGCAGACCGAAGCCGTTGATCTCGAAGATCAACTCAATGAGCGTCGAGCCAGCTACGAAGATCGAAACGATGTGGCCCAGCGTCGTTGCCAGCGGGATGAGCGAGTTCCGCAGCGCATGGACGAGCACCGCGCGCTTGAAGCCCGCTCCCTTCGCCACTGCGGTGCGGACGTAATCGGCGGCGAGGTTGTCCATGAGGTTGTTTTTCACCAGCATGGTCATGAACGCAAAGCTGCCGACCATGTAGCAGATGAGCGGCAGCACGGCGTGATGCACCACATCCCAGGCTTTCCCACCGACGGTGAGCGAGGCGAAGTTTTCACTGACAAAGCCGCCCGTGGGAAACCAGTTCAGCCGCGCCGCGAGATACACCACGAGTACGCTCGCCAGCACGAAGCCGGGAATGGAGTAACCCACGAAGATGAGGATCGAGCTAGCATTGTCGATCACCGTGCGGTGCTTGATGGCCTTCAAAATGCCGAGCGGGATGCAAACGAGGTAGCTGATAATGAAGGTGACCAGGCCGTAGAAGATCGAGACCGGCATGCGCTCGCGGATCATGTCCCAGACATACTCATTGTAGCGTGTCGAGATGCCGAGGTTGCCTTGCAGCAGTCCATCGAACTTTGGGCGGAAGACCTGCGCGCGCTCTTTTTCCTTCTCCACGCGAGTTTGCCACTCTTTCAGGCCGCTGGCGTCATCGGCGGACAGCTTGCCATCGCGGGTCACCTTGGCCTGGGTAGTCCGGTAAGCGTTGTTGGGCTTCCATTGCTCACGCGGCAGCAGCTCTTGCAGAGTCACGGGCATCTCCTGCTTGTCCTTGGCGAACTTGATGAACTGCTTGTCGCCTTCCTTTGGCAAAATGCCCAGCCAGGCGAGGTAGGCCGGGAAAAACGGACGGTCGAAGCCATAATAAGCCGCCATCTCTTCCTTCTGCTCCTCACTGAGCGAGGCACCCGCGTCCTTCATGCCTCGGTCCCCCTGCTGCGCTGCCGCTTGTCTTAGCGCGGCCTCCAGTGGTCCTCCTGGCGTCACCCGCGTGATAAAAAACACCACCATCGTCGCCCCGATCAGTGTCGGAAGAATGAGCAGGAAGCGTCGGATGAAGTAATCGCGCATGAGGCGGTGGTCAGGGTAAGACTGGAATCCTCCGACATTACGTCAGTGCGCACAAGGATTTGTGTGCGATTTGCGCGTGTTGACACAAATGCGGGCTGCGTGGATGGCTTGCAACGCATGAACCAAATCACCTGGAGCACCGGACTGCGACTTGCGCAGATGATCGTCATGGTGCTCGGCACCTCAAGCTGCGCGGATTCCTTCGCGGTCAAAAACGAGGCGGTGCCGGTGGAGTTGGAGCGGCAATTGCAGGCGCAGGCAGTGCCAGCCGCTGAGCTGAAAATCACTAAAGGAGCACTGAATGTGAAAACCCGCAGTGCACCGCCGCCCGAGGGCGTGCTGAAGGTGCCGATGTATTACGAGAACGGCATCCCGTTCATCAAGGTCAGCTTGAACGGTCGTAAACCCAAGAAGTTCATGTTCGACACTGGAGCGACTTTCAGCGTGTTCGACGCCGAGCAGGCCGTGGAGTTCGGCATGCGCACCGTGCCGCAGGTGAGACCGACGATGTCTGGCGTGCTGGGCAAGGAGCCGGGCATGGCGGCCTTGATTCCCACGGTGCAGATCGGCTCCTGGAAGCTGGAAAACCTGCCATGCATCCTGCGCATGCAGCGCACGGCCTGGGGCAGTGGCATTTTGAAGGAGCATCTGGGCATTTCCGTGCTCGGCGTGCACATCGCAGCGGCGAACTGCAAGTACCTCACGCTGGATTTCCTGCAGGAGGAGGTTGAGTTCGGTTTTACCCGCAGTTTCGCGGGGAAAACTCGCAAACACATGCACAAGTCCAGCTTGAGCATGAAAAGCGGGGTGCCCACCACGACCTTGAAGCATGGACGTTACCAGTGGGAGGCCGTGGTGGACTCCGGTTCGGTCTTTGGCGTCCAACTTGATCAAAATATTGCCTCGGTGCTGGGCTACAGAAACGGTGGCTGGCAGGTGGGCGGGAATTATCTCATCACTGGCGTGGGCGGGGCGCAGACCCCGGATCAGGCGAAAGTTCGCGTGCTGGAGTTTCAAACGCTGGGAATGTTCGGTTCTCGTTATCCCTTTGCGGAAGTGGATGTGATGCCCGGCCCGTCACGCCTGGGGACGTATTTGCTGGAAGACTACCGCGTGACGCTGGATTTCGAGCACGGCGTGTTGCTCGTCGAGTGGGGTTGATGCAGGTCGCTCAAATTCACGATTTTTTGCGACGGAATCGCAACATGACAATCCAGACGCATAAAAGTTTAAAAACATCAAGATGAGGGTTGCAAACCTGCTTCCGTCTCCCTATTCTGAGCATCCTTGTGAAATTTTTCACAAGCTCATCTGCCGTCATTAATTATGGGTAACTTTTTTCCGCGTTGGACCAACTGGCTGCCGCTCAAGGTGGCCATTGCCGTCGTGTTCATTGCCTTGGGCGTGAGTGTCGGCGTCGCCTACTACTTCACTCCGAAATACACCCGCGTGGGCTATGGGCCGACTCAGCCGGTGCCATTTTCCCACAAAATTCATGCCGGCCAGCTCGGCCTCGATTGCCGTTACTGCCACAGCTTCGGTGAGGCATCCAGCCACTCGAATGTCCCGACGAATCAGACCTGCTTCAATTGCCACGGTCCGGGCAAGGGAAATATCAAGTCTGCTAGCCCAAAACTTGAGCTGGTTGTGAAAGCCCACGAAACTGGAAAGTCCATCCCCTGGGTGAAAATTCACAAGGCACCTGACTACGTTTATTTCAATCACAGCGCTCACCTCAACCGCGGTATCTCCTGCGTTTCCTGCCACGGCAAAATCAACGAGATGGAAGTCGTCCGCCACGACCAGCCGCAGTCCATGGGCTGGTGTCTCGACTGCCACCGCAACCCGGAGAAAAACCTGCGTCCGTTGGAGCATGTCACGAATCTCAATTTCCAACCTGCCGAGCTGAAGCGCGCAGATTTCTACAAGGGCCTGCTCGACAAGAAAATCCCTGCCGGTGAGATCGCCACGGTGATCGGCGGCGAGTCCGCGAAAGCCGATGATCTCGACCAGCTTCTCAAGCTCGCTGAAGCCACGTACGGCAAGGAAGTGACCCAGGCGGAAGTGGGCACCCAGCTCAAAAAGCACTGGCAGATTCAGCCGCCAGAAAACTGCACTGCCTGTCACCGCTAACCCCGCGCCCTTTTTTCCCGACACATGAAACGCAATTGGATTCATCCCGAGGAGCCGCAGAACGCGAAGCGCTACTGGCGCAGTGTCTCCGAGTTGGAGCGTCGTGAGAGTTTCCTCAAGGATCTGGGCCGCGAGTTCCCTGCTGGTGATACCTTGACGGACGAAGAGCGTGAAAACGGCCGCCGTGACTTTTTGAAAATCATGGGTGCCAGCGTCGGTCTGATGGGCTTGGCAAGCTGCCGCCGTCCGCTGACCACGATTCTGCCTTACACTCAGCACGTCGAGTGGATGGTGCCGGGAAAGGCGCTGATGTATGCCACCACGATGCCTCGCAGCGGCGGTGCGACGCCCCTCGTCGTCACCACGCACGAAGGCCGTCCGACGCACGTCACCGGCAACCCACTTCACCCTCTGGGGGGTGGTATCGACAGCTTTGCTCAAGCTTCAGTACTCGATCTTTACGATCCTGAGCGCTCGCAGAAGCCGCTTGGCATGGGCAAGGAACTTAGCTGGGCCAAGGCGAACGAATTGCTCGCTGCCGTCTCCGCCGAGGCCAAAAAATCCACTGGTGCTGGCCTTGGCATCGTGATCGGTGCGACGACCTCCCCTACTTACCTGCGCCTGCTTGGCGAGGTGAAGACCGCTTTCCCGCAGGCTCAGTTGTTCAAGTACGAAGCCGCAGGGGCCGATGGCAGCGCTGCCGCTTCTAAAGCCGTGCTGGGCGCAGGTGTGAAGCCTTTCGTGAAGCTCGGCTCCGCGATGCGCATCCTGGCACTCGACTGCGATTTCCTCAGTTTGGACCCGGTCGCTGGTGAGCCAATCTCCGCTTTCACCAAGCATCGCGCCAAGGAAGCCAAAACGGCGGACATGAACCGCCTCTACGTTCTCGAAAACCGCTACACGCTCACCGGCGGCATGGCAGATCACCGCAAGGCGATCCCCGCCAGCCTGATTCCGGCTGCTGCGGCTCTCATCGCCCTTGAACTGGGTGATGCTTCGGCCAAAGCGCTTGCGGATACCGCTCCTGCCGCTCTGAAAGAGTGGATCGCCCCGGCGGTTCGCGATTTGATCGACAATAAGGGTAAATCCGTCGTTCTCGCCGGTTCCCGTCTCGGTGCGGAAGTTCACGCGCTCGTCGCCTCAATCAACAACGCCCTCGGTGCTTATGGTTCGACGATTGAACTGCTCCAGGAAGCTCCCGCAGCTGAGTTTGGCGGATTTGCCGAGCTGCAAGCAGCGGTTTCTGGCGGGCAGATCAAGACCTTGGTTTCGCTGACCCCCGCCAGCCTTTATTACGATGCGCCTGACGCACAAGGTTTTGCGAAGCTTGTGTCCGACAAAAAGGTGAAGCTGGTTCACGTCGGCATGCTGAAAAACATCACTGCCGTGCAAGCCGCGCTGCACATTCCTGCGGCGCATTACCTTGAATCCTGGGGAGATGCTCGCGCCGCTGATGGCACCTACTCGATTGTTCAGCCGATGATCGCGCCTCTCTACGACGGAGCGAGCAAGATTGAGGTGATTCTGGCGCTTTTGGGACGCAAAAAACTCGGCCCGGCGGAATCCGCCGCCCCTGAAGCAGGAGCACCTCCTGCCGAAGACGCAGCTTACACGGCGGTTCGTGACACCTTTGCCGCCACTGCTGGTGGTTTGGACGAAACGAAGTGGAATTTCACGCTGCGTGACGGTTTCCTCAAAGGTTCCACCTATGCTAAGGCCGCCGCGACTCCAAATGTGGCTGCGGTCGCTGAATTCATCGCCAAGGCTAAGCCTGCCGCCGCCCCGACGGATGAAGCGCTCGAAGTCGTCCTCGCGCCTGACGCCAGCGTCTTCGACGGACGTTACGTCAACAACGCTTGGCTCCAGGAAGCGCCCGATCCGGTGACGAAGCTTACTTGGGAAAACGCTGCGTGGATCGGCTCCGTCACCTTCCGCAAACTGGGCCTCAAAGACGGCCAGCACGTCAAAATTTCCGTCGGTGGCTCTGAAATCGAGATTCCGGCCATTGAAGCCCCAGGTCATGCGACCAATTCCATCACCCTCCCGCTTGGTTACGGCCAGAAGGGCGTCGGCGTGGTTGGCAGTGACCGTGGCGTGAACGCCTATGCGCTGCGCAAGCAGCCCGGCGTGTTTGTGCTGAGCGGTGCGAAGATCGAGGTGCTTGCCACGATGGCCGAACTCGCCATCACGCAGGAGCAGAACACGATGGAAGGCCGTGCGGTGTATCGCGAGGGCACGCTCGAGACGTTCAACAAGGATACGCATTTCGCCCAGAAGACGGGGATGGACGCCCACATCCCGGAAAACATTTCCTTCTACAAAGGTCAGGTCGGCGTGAAATCTGCGGAGAACCCGGAAGGCTTTGATTACGAGACCAAGCACCAATGGGGCATGGTTATCGATCTCAGCAAGTGCATCGGTTGCACCGCCTGCGTCATTGCCTGCCAGAGCGAGAACAACATTCCCGTGGTCGGCAAAGATCAGGTCCGCAAGGGTCGTATCATGCAGTGGATCCGCATGGACCGCTATTTCGCCGTGGCGAAGTGGGGCAAAAACGACGTCGCACAGCAGAGCACGTGGGCCGAGGACAATCCGACGCCGGAACAGCTCGAAAACGCCGAGATGGTGACGCAGCCGATGGCTTGCCAGCAGTGCGAAGCCGCTCCGTGCGAGACCGTCTGCCCCGTGAACGCCACCGTCCATACCGACGACGGACTCAATGCCATGGCCTACAACCGCTGCATCGGCACGCGCTACTGCGCCAACAACTGCCCTTACACTGCGCGTCGCTTCAACTGGTTCGACTACAACAAGCGCAACCCGCTAATCGACACCACGGTCGCTGGTATCGTCACGGTGAACAATCTTTACGCTGGCCCGCTGGGAGCCAAAAAGGAGGACGAAAGCCTCCGCCTTCAGCGCAATCCGAACGTCACCGTCCGCATGCGTGGGGTCATCGAGAAGTGCACCTACTGTGTGCAGCGTCTCGAAAGCGCCAAAATCCTGCAGAAGCAGGTGCAGCGCGACTCCAAAAACTTCCGCGTGCCTACCGACACCGTCAAAACCGCCTGTCAGCAGTCCTGCTCCGCCGACGCCATTGTCTTTGGCGATCTGGCCGACAAGAAATCTGCGGTGGTCAAGGCCAAGGCCTCCCCTCGCGATTACCAAGTTCTCAAATACATCGGCACCCGCCCTCGCACGAGCTATCTGGCTCGTCTGCGTAATCCGAACAAGGAAATGCCCGGCGCTAAGGACATCGCCGTGTGGAGCAACAATCAATACTAACCCGGATTCATGGACGCTTCCGCCCCAGCCTCGAACACCCCGCGCATCCTCGACCGCGAGCCGTTGGTTCTCAACAATCGCTCCTATTCGTGGATCACGAACCGCATCTGCGGAATCGTCGAAAACAAGCAGCCAGCCCTCTGGTGGATTCTCTTCATCCCCTCGGTGTTGCTGACCGGTTTGATGGTGTTCTGCTTCACTTACCTCATCTCCACCGGCGTCGGTGTCTGGGGTCAAAAACAGCCGGTCGCTTGGGCCTGGGACATCACGAACTTCGTGTTCTGGATCGGTATCGGTCATGCGGGCACCCTGATCTCCGCTATTCTCTTCCTGACTCGTCAGAAGTGGCGCACGTCCGTCAATCGCGCTGCGGAAGCCATGACCATCTTCGCCGTGATGTGCGCTGGCCTCTTCCCGGCCTTCCACGTCGGTCGTGTATGGATGGTTTGGTTCTTGGCCCCAATTCCGAATGCCAACGCCATCTGGCAGAACTTCAAATCGCCTCTGCTGTGGGACGTGTTCGCTGTTTCGACCTACTTCAGCGTCTCAGCGGTGTTCTGGTTCCTCGGCCTCGTCCCTGACCTTGCCACGCTGCGTGACCGCTGCCGTCCAGGCCTGAAAAAATTCCTCTATGGCTTCTTCGCCCTCGGCTGGCGCGGTGGTAACCGCCATTGGAGCCATTACGAAACGGCCTACATGCTCCTGGCCGCTCTTTCCACGCCGCTCGTGCTCTCCGTGCATTCCGTCGTGTCCTTCGACTTCGCCACCTCCATCGTTCCCGGCTGGCACACCACGATCTTCCCACCCTACTTCGTAGCAGGTGCCATCTTTGGTGGTTTCGCGATGGTGCTGACGCTCATGATCCCGGTGCGCCGCATTTACGGCCTGGATGACCTCATCACGCCGAAGCACGTCGATAACATGGCGAAGATCATCCTGCTCACGGGCACGATCGTTGGTTACGCCTACTGCATGGAGCTCTTCGTGGCCTACTACAGCGCCAACCCGTATGAAGCCGCCGCCTTTACGCTCCGCGGCCTGACCGGTCCGTCCACCTGGGCCTATTACTTCATGTTCAGCTTCAACGTGTTCGCACCGCAGTTGTTCTGGTATCGTCCGTTCCGCCACAATATGTGGGTCGTGATGTTCGTCTGCATGTGCGTGAACGCGGGCATGTGGTTCGAGCGCTACGTCATCATTGCCACCACACTGGAGCGCCACATGATTCCGGGCTCCTGGGGTGTCTATCAGGCCACCTGGGTCGATAAGTACACCTTCCTCGGCACTTTTGGCTTCTTCATGATGCTCTTCCTGCTGTTCCTGCGCTTCCTGCCTGTCATCGCCATCGGCGAGGTGAAAGGCGTCCTGCCGCAGTCGAATCCACACCAAGACGACCATGCCGAGCACGGCATCCAGGAGGAAGACCTCATGGAATACGCCGACCGCCACGTCCCAAAACCCGCTGCCGCCTAACTTTTCAACCGCACCCTGACTGTGAGCACCACCCTCAAACGAGTCCACGGCTACCTTGCTGAGTTCGACAGCGTCAAGGATCTGTATCATGCCGCCGAACAGGTGCGTGACGCCGGTTACCAGCGCTGGGACGTGCATTCGCCCTTCCCGATCCATGGCATGGACACGGCCATGGGCAATCCCCGCTCCATTCTGCCGAAGTTCGTCTTCTGTGGTGGCATTACCGGCACCACGATCGCCTTCATTCTTCAAACCATCACCCAGACGAATTTCTGGAGTCACATCGGCCTCGGTTTCCTGCAAAAGATTGTCGAAACTTACCCGACCGTCGTGCAGGGCAAGCCCACGGACATCTGGACGCTCCCCGCGTTCTTCCCGGTGATGTTTGAGCTCACGATTCTCTTCAGCGCCTTCACGACGCTGTTCGGCCTGCTCGCTTTGATCGGCCTGCCGCGCTGGAACCACCCTCTGTTTGCCTCCAAGAACTTCCCGAAGTTCTCAGATGACGGTTTCTTCGTCTGCATTGAGGCACGTGACCCCAAATTCTCCCAAGAGGGCACCAAGTCCCTGCTCGAAAAAGCCGGCGGCAAGAACATCGAACTCGTGGAGGACGAACTCTAAGCCGCGCCCCGCACACCATGAAGTACTTCTTCCTTAGCTACCTTTTTGTCGGCGCGATCATCGTGAGCGCGTTCGGTTTCCGTGGCAGTAAATCTGAGTTGTCACCCCTCGAAGTGTTCCCAGACATGGATCACCAAGCCAAGATCAAATACCAAGCCTCCAGCGAGTTCTTCGCTGATGGTCGTGGTGCGCGCATGCCTGTGAAAGGCACGCTGCCGATGGGTTTTGAAATTCCCGCGAAAGCCGTCGTGGATGGCGCGAAACCCGCGCGTTTTGCCTTCACCAATGGCATTGGTTACTACGACACTGGCAAGATGGGTGACTTTTATGGCGACGGCCTGCCCACCGAGATCACCAGCGATCCTACGGTGTTCAACGAAGCCTTCATCAAACGCGGTGAGCAGCGCTACAACATCCACTGCGCCATCTGCCACGGTGCCTCCGGCAACGGCAAGGGTGTGACCTCCAAGTACGGCATTCTTACCGCCTTCAACTTCCAGCAGGCCGGGGCGCTCGATCCCACCAACGCCGCCGCTTTCCGCGCGGATGGAGCTATCTTCGATGTGATCACCAACGGCAAAGGCCTCATGGGTGGTTACGGCGGCAACATCACCCTGCGCGACCGTTGGGCCATCGTGGCCTACATCCGCTCCCTGCAACTCGCCGCCAAAGAGGCAGGCGTCACCCTCCAGTAACGGCACGATCACGCGAATCCCGGCATGAGTCACCACGTCACCTTCAACGATCTGCCCCAGGGCGGAGAAAAATTTGAACCCGCCAAGGGCGGCAAGATCATCGGCGCGCTCGGCCTCGTCGGTGTGCTCGGTCTCATCGCCTCGGCGTTCTTCTTCTTCACGAAGA
>CAXNGR010000003.1:0-16680 GCA_964201265.1 Verrucomicrobiaceae bacterium | reverse complement strand
GCCTCGGCCTCGACGGTTGGGTGTATGCAACGCATGGATTTAATAACACGAGCAGGATCGAAGTGAGCGCTGAGCGCTGGCGAGGCGATGGGAAAATATCGAGTTCTCGAATTCCGAATGACGAAGGAAGCCCGAGTGCCCAAAATCCGAACGCTGACGCTTCGTTATTGGAACCTCGTCATTCATTCGTCATTCCGCATTCGTCATTCGACATTCCTGGCCGCCGCATCGAACTCCATTCCGGCAACGTGTTTCGTTTCCGCCCCGACGGTTCTGCGGTCGAAAAATACACCAGCGGCCAGGTCAATCCCTTCGGCCTCGCCTGGGACCGCTACGGGAATCTCTACAGCGCCGACTGCCACAGCTCGCCGATCTACCAGCTCATTCGCGGTGCCTGTTATCCCAGCTTTGGCAAGCCGCACGATGGCCTCGGCTTCGCGCCTGTCATGTGCCAGCACACACACGGCAGCACCGGCATCTGCGGCATCGTTTACATCGACGGCGGCGTGTGGGGGCCGGAATGGGACGATCACACCTTCGTTGGCAACGTCGTCACTTCGAAGGTGAACCACGACCACGTCACCTTCACCGGCAGCACGCCGAAGGCCAACGAGCAGCCCGACTTCCTCAGCAGCGACGACCCCTGGTTCCGCCCAGTCGATCTCCAGCTCGGCCCCGACAACGCCCTCTACATCGCCGACTTCTACAACAAGATCATCGGCCACTACGAAGTCCCGCTGGAGCATCCAGGACGTGACAAGGAACGCGGACGCATCTGGCGTGTCGTCAAAACCTCAGGCACTTCCAAACGCCAGCCATCTGCACCACCCGATCTTAGCGACTGGCGTTCCGCGCTGCAAAATCCCTCGCCCTTCGTGCAACGCGCCATCCTCGCGAAGATGCTCGATGCACCACAGCTCGACGCACTCCCACTACTCATCGGCAACGCCCAGAAGACACTGGCAGACGACGCCAGCCTCTCGCTCGCTTATCGCATCGCCATTCGCGATCACCTCAAGCTCCCTGGTGCCTTTGCCCAACTCGACACCACCGCTCGCGATCAAATCGCCGACATCGCCCTCGCCGTGCCCACCGCAGATGCCGCAGCCTTCCTGCTCCAGCGTTTGCAAAACGCCGCTCCCATCACGCCCGCCATCCTCACGCACATCGCCCGCCATGGAGATCCCTCGCTCCTCCCTCAATCCATCGCCCTCGCCAAACAATCAGCCCTCCAAAACTCCACCACTACACTCCCGCTCCTCGCCGCCCTCTCCGACGGCCTCAGCGAGCGTGGCACACCTCCACCACCCGAACTCCTTGCCTGGGCGCAGGAACTTGCCACGCAGCTTCTCGATTCCGCCGCGAAACAGCCCACACCCGCGTGGACCACGCTTGGCGAGGCGAAATGGTCCCTCCCGCCGCGCAAGCTCGCAAACGACACCGAGGCCACGGTTCTGCAAAGCCTGGTCAAAGGCGGTGGCGAGGAGGAAAGCCGCACGGGCACGCTGAAATCCAAAACTTTCCCCGCGCCCGCCAAACTCTCGCTCTGGATCAACGGCCATCGCGGCTTCCCGAAGGCTGAGGCACACGACAAGAACCTCGTGCGCGTCGTCGAGGCCGAAACCGGCCGCGAACTCGCCCGCGCATTTCCTCCACGCTCAGATGTCGCTCAACGAGTCGAGTTTGACCTCAAGGACCACACTGACAGCCCCGTCCGCCTCGAAGTCATCGACGGCGATGACGGCAAAGCCTACGCCTGGCTCGGCATCACCGGCATCGAGCCTGCCGTGGTCAGTGTGAATGATTTTCAAAGCGCCGACACCACACGCGAGAGCCTCAAAACCCTCGCCGTCATGCTCCAACACAGCGCCCCGGCCGCGTTGCGTGAAAAACTCGCTACCTACCTGCCACCGCGCCCCGCACCGCCTCCGCTGCCGGTTTCACCGGAGCAGAGAAAGCAGCTCGACACGCTCATCGCCGCCCGCACCGCCGCGTTTGCCAAAGCGAAGCCCGATCTCGAAGTCGGAGCCAACGTCTTCAAGATGAACTGCGCCGCCTGCCATCAGATCAAGGGCGAAGGCGGCCTCATTGGCCCGCAACTCGACGGCATCGGTGCACGCGGCCCTGCGCGGCTTTGTGAGGACATCCTTGATCCGAATCGCAACGTCGATGCCCATTTTCACCTCCACATGCTCACCCTAAAAGACGGCAGCACCTTCGCTGGCTTTCTGAAGGCCGAACTCGGCCAGATTCAGCTCCTTGCCGACGCCACCGGCAAAGAGCACCGCATCGCCAAGAAAGACATCGCCAAGACCGAAGTCACGCCCATCTCGCTCATGCCGCCCACGTTTGGTCAGACACTCGATGAGGCGACATTCATCGACCTGCTGGGATACTTGCTCCATGAGAAAGCGGGGAAGTGAAAAGGCTGTGACGACGCAACAAGGCAGCGCTTGCCAATCCGGCGTGAGTCGGAACAATGGCGCACCATGAAGCGCCTTTTGCTCCTGCTTTCCCCCGCCCTGCTCGCTGCCGCCGAATCGGGTGCTCCCGTCGGCAAGTTTCAGCAGCTTGATTCACCCGTGCCGACGCCTTCAGCGCTGCGGAACGCTTCGGGATCACCGGGGACGGGGTATTGGCAGAACCGGGCGGACTATGACATCAACGTGGAGCTGGACGACGTAAAGCGCACGATCACCGCCGAGGCGACCGTGACGTATCACAATGCCTCACCGGACGCGCTGGAGTATCTGTGGGTGCAGCTCGATCAGAACTACCTCTCTCACAACGCGGACTCGCGGGCGGTGCCGAACACGAAGCGCGGCGTGGATCTCACGAAGTTCAGCTACTCGGCGCTGGATCGCCTCCTGGCTTACGAGGACTACGATGGCGAGATGAAGATCAGCAAGCTGACGGATGCGAAGGGCGAGCCGCTGCCGCACTCAGTCGTGAAAACGATGCTGCGGCTTGATCTGCCTGCGCCGCTGGCAGCGGGCGCGGATTTTGTGTTCAAGATCGCGTGGAGCTACCCCATCAACGACTGCGAGCGCATCAATGCGCGCACGGGCTACGAGTTCTTCAAAGAGGACGGCAACTGCATCTACACCATCGCCCAGTGGTTCCCGCGCATGGCGGCGTACACGGACTACGCGGGCTGGATCAACAAGCAGTTCCTCGGCACGGGCGAATTCACGCTTGAATTCGGGAACTACACCGTGCGCCTGACCGTGCCGGACGATCATCTTGTGGCGGCCACGGGGGCTTTGCAGAATGCGGAGGCCGTTTTGAGTGAAACACAGCGTGAGCGGCTCAAGAAGGCGATGGGTGAGACGAAGAAGCCGATGTTCATCGTCACACCGGAGGAGGCGAAGGCGGCGGAGAAGGGCAAGCCGAAGGGAAAGAAGACCTGGGTGTTCCAAGCTGACAATGTGCGTGACTTTGCCTTCGCCTCGTCGCGCAAATTCATCTGGGACGCGATGGCAGTGGAAGGCGCGACGCATCCGCCGACGCCGGAGCGCCAAGGCGGCATCGCGGACCGCATGTTCCGCCCGCCGGTGATGGCGATGTCGCTGTATCCGAAGGAAGGCATGCCGCTGTGGGACAAGTATTCGACGCATGCCATAGCGCACACGATCCAGGTCTATTCAAAGTACACGTTTGCCTATCCGTATCCCGTCGCGTGGTCGGTGAACGGGCCGGTGGGCGGCATGGAATACCCGATGATCTGCTTCAACGGACCACGCCCGGAAAAAGACGGCACCTACCCGGAGCGCACGAAGTACGCGCTCATCGGCGTGGTGATTCACGAAGTCGGCCACAACTACTTCCCCATGATCGTGAACAGCGACGAGCGGCAGTGGACGTGGATGGATGAAGGGCTGAATTCGTTCGTCGAATACCTCCCGGAGGAGGAATGGGAGAACGACTGGAAGCACCGCCGCAACGAGCGCGGAATGGTGGATTACATGCGCACGACGGACCGTGTGCCGGTGATGACGAACAGCGAATCCATCGCCGATCTCGGTCCGAACGCCTACGGCCAGCCCACCGTGGCGCTGAACATCCTGCGCGAGCACATTCTCGGCCGCGAGGCATTCGATCACGCCTTCAAGACCTATGCGAAGCGCTGGATGTTCAAGCGGCCCACGCCGAGCGATTTCTTCCGCACGATGGAGGACGCGAGCGGCGTCGATCTCGACTGGTTCTGGCGCGGCTGGTTCTTCAGTGTCGATCACGTCGATGTCTCGATTGATGAGGTGAGATGGCTACAGCTCGACTCCCGCGACCCGGCGATCGAAAAGAAGAAAAAAAAGCAGGAGGAAGACGAGCTGCCCAAAACCACCACCAAGGAGCGCAACTACCCGCTGTCGAAGCGCGTGGACCGTTTCCCCGAGCTGAAGGACTTTTACGACAGCTTCGACGAGACCACTGTGCTGCCGAGCGAGAAGAAGAAATTCGAATCGCTCATCAAGGAGCTCAACGAGGAGGAAATCGACCCGAAGCTGCTCCAGACGAAGTACAACTTCTACGCCATTGAACTGAGCAATGTGGGGGGACTCCTCACGCCAGTGATTTTGAAGATCGAATACACCGACGGCAGCACGGAGGAGATGAAACTGCCCGCCGAAATCTGGCGCTTCAACACGCAGAAGGCCTCCAAGCTGCTCTTCACGAAGAAGGAGCTGAAATCCATCACCTTCGACCCGCGCCAGGAACTCGTGGACACCGAAGTGGAGAACAACTTCTGGCCGCGGCGGCCCGTGAAGAGCAAGTTCCAGCTTTTCAAGGACGACAAGGCTCCCAATCCGATGCGCGAAATGACAAAGCCGGAGAAGAAGGACGACAAGAAGGCGGATGGCAAAAAGTGACGCCATTCATGTTCCGGCTCGACTTTTGAGAGTTTAGAAACCAAACTTCGCGCATGCCCAAGACCATTCATCTTGAAATGCCCTCCTCTCGGGATCTTGGCAGGCTAAAGCTGCCGTCCGGGGTGCAAAGCCGTCTGCACGAGCTGCTGGACCGTCAGGACCAGGGCATCAAGCTCACCGTGCGCGAACGACGAGAGGCGGAAGGCTTGGTGGAGATGGCGGAGTGGATTTCCTTGTTGAAGCTTCGTGCTCGCAGGCTTTCCCGCAGCGCCGCATGACGGTCTCCGCGTCCATCCGCCGCATCGTCACCCAGCGCGCGGGAAACCGCTGTGAATACTGCCTTCTGGCGCAGACGGGACAGGAGGCCCTCTTCCACATCGACCACATCATTCCAGAGATGGATGGCGGTCTCACGGAGCCGGAGAATCTGGCTCTCGCCTGCGTTTCGTGCTCGCTCCGAAAAGGAGCGCGGCAGTTTGCTGTCGATCCGACAACCCGCCGCCTGGTGAGGCTGTTCCATCCACGTCGGCAACGCTGGTCGGCCCATTTCCGCTGGAACGGATTTCGTGTCACAGGCGTCACCACGACAGGACGTGCCACGGTGGATGCGCTCAAGCTAAACCGAGGCACGATGCTGGCGATTCGCTCTGAAGAGGCCTATTTCGGCCGATTCCCTCCCCCGGTCGCATGATCAAAGGGGTTTTCATTTCGCTATGTTTGGTGACGTGCGCTCACGCGCACTCGTTGCATCAATCCACCGCCGAGGCGGAATACAATCCGAAGACGAAAAAGCTCGAAGTCAGCCTTACCGTCTTCATCAACGACCTCGAAACCGCCCTCATCCGCCAGAGCGAGCGCGAGATGCGCCTCGACAAAACTCCCGCCGCCGAAATCGACGCCCAAATCCAAGCCTACCTCGCTAAAACCTTCGTGGTGGCGGATGCATCGGGCAAAGTGGCCAAGATTGAGTGGGTGGGGCGTGAGTTGGACGCGCAAAGCGCGAAGAGCGGTGATCCGGCGGTGACGGTGTTCTTCGAGGTCGCGTTGCTGGGAGATTTGGCCGGAAAAACGCTGCAACACACGATCTTTGGCGATCTCTTCAAAGATCAGATCAACCTGCTGCATCTCCGAAAAGGATCAGGACAAGTTGAGCTAAGATTCACGAAGGATGGGGCGAGCCAGAAGATCGCGTTGCCCTATTGATCTGCCGAAGATCTGCATTTCGCGCCTCAGCCCCAGTAAGATAGTCGATTCAGTCTTCATCATGTTCAGGGTGGAGTCTCAGGTGACATTCACGGCATACTGCAATCAAATCGAAAAGCATTTCACAGTAAATGCGCTCGTAAGTGAGATGGTGAACATCAACGGCCCGGTTCACCCCACAGCCTTGGCAAAGAAATTTGTCCCTTTTGAGGACTTTAGTGCGAATTTCATTCCACTCGTCCGACGCAAGATAGTTCGCGTATCGTTCATTGAATTCATATCGCTGAATCCTGAGCTGTTGCTGCTGAAGCTCGGTGTAACGTTCATTTCGTCGTTTATAAAACTGCTGCGTCAAAGAGTCATCGTATGGAATAGCGGAGCGAATTTCATCCTCCGAGAGATCTGCTCGACGTAATTCTTGCACGATGTGACCGCATTCGAGACATTGCGTCCTATAGAACTTTTTATCTCCCTTGCGAAGCTGTAGCGTTAATGCAGCCCGCTTGTGTAGGCACAAAAACTCCTTATCGAGTTGGAGTCTCACCTGTTCTGAGTTTTCGGCGGAAAGAAATTGCATCGGTCCGTCATGAGGAATGCACAAGCGATGCTTCGTCAATACCATCAATTCACAGTCTCCAACTAGTAGAGGTTGGCATTTTCGGATTGATCACCCAAAGAACGGCGCGAGGACGTTGCGGGCGACTTTGATTGCTTTCATGCGGCCTTCGAGGGTTTTGCCGAAGGTGTCGCCTTCGACTTCGATGCAGAGGGGGCCGTCGTAGCCGATGCGCATGAGTTCTCCCATGAAGGCGGCCCAGTTGATGTCGCCGTAGCCGGGGATGCGTGGCTGGTGCCACTTGAGAGGGAAGCCGAAGCGTCCGACTTCGTTGAGGGCGGCGTGATTGATCTTCACGTCCTTGGCGTGGAGGTGGAAGAGCTTGGATTTGAACTCGGCCAGCGGGCTGAGCGGGTCCATGCCTTGGAGGATGAAGTGCGAGGGGTCGTAGTTGAGGCCGAAGTTGGGCGAGTCGATGTCGCTGAAGGCTCTTCGCCAGATGGCGGGCGTGTGAGGAGGTTTTTGCCGCCGGGCCATTCGTCGCGGGTGAAGGACATGGGGCAGTTTTCGATGCCGATCTTCACGCCATGGTCTTCGGCGTATTGGACGATGGGTTTCCAGATCTTGAGGAAACGCGGCCAGTTTTGATCCACGGTTTTCGTCCAGTCGCGACCGACGAAGCCGAGTTTCATGGCTGGAAGGTCAAGATGGTCAAGTGGTGGTCAAGCGTTGTGCCTGGCACTGGCTTGACGACTCCTTGACCTCTTGACGGCGCAGCCTTGACCTCCGCCTCACTTAGCCTCAGCCGAGATGTCCTTCTTGCCTTCGAGCACTTTGTCCACGAGGCCGTATTCGGCGGCCTGAGCGGCGGACATGTAATTGTCGCGGTCGGCGTCGCGCTCGATCTGCTCGACGGATTTGCCGGTGTGATGGGCGAGGATGCGGTTGAGGCGCTTTTTGAGGCTAAACATGTATTCGACCGTGCGCTCGACGTCAGAGGCGGTGCCGCGAGCGCCACCGGAGACCTGATGGATCATGATGTCGCTGTTCGGGAGGGCGTAGCGCTTGCCTTTGGTGCCTGCGGCGAGCAAAACGGCTCCCATGGAGGCGACGAGGCCGATGCTGTAGGTGCAGACGTCGCAGGTAAGGAACTGCATCGTGTCATAGATGGCGAGACCGGCGGTGACGCTGCCGCCGGGACTGTTGACGTAAATGTTGATGTCCTTCTTCGGGTCCTGCATCTGGAGGAAGAGAAGCTGGGCGATGATGATAGAGGCCATCGTGTCATTCACCTCGCCACCGAGGAAGATGATGCGGTCCTTCAGCAGGCGGGAGTAGATGTCGTAGGCGCGCTCGCCGCGTCCTTCGGACTCGATGACGGTGGGGACCATGTAGCTGGACTGAGGAGCGATGGAGGTGGGAAAATCGGAGTATTGGCTGGGGGACATGAGGTGGAATGAAGAGGTTGCGGGGTTGGTTGTCAAACCTATGGACTGCCGAAGGCGGGAAATGACGAAATCCGAATGACGAATGTCGAAGTTCCAGAGGTTTACGCCTGTGAGGAGCTCGTGAGCTTCAAACCAACGATTCCGGCGACGATGAGGACGATGCACACGAGGCGGGCGGCGGTACGTGGCTCGCCAAAGACAAAGATGCCGATCAATGCGGTGCCGACGGCTCCGATGCCGGTCCAAATGGCGTAGGCGGTGCCGAGGGGCAGTGAACGAAGCGCGAGCGAGAGGAAGAAGAAGCTGGCGATCATGAGCAGCGCGGTGATCACACTGGGCCAGAGGCGCGTCCAGCCCTCCGTCTGCTTCAAGCCGATGGCCCAGGCGACTTCGAGGAGTCCGGCGATGATGAGGTGGAGCCACGGCATGGTGGAATCAAAAGTGGCATAGCTTTGCGAGCTGGGCGCGCATTTCAAAGCATCTGGACCGTGATGTCCTTGAAGGCGACACCCGCTCCGGACTGCAATCCGATGGTGCCCGCGAAGGTCTGCACATAATCCTTGTCGGGAGGTGGAGTCCAACCGGCGGGAAATGACCACTGGTTGACTTGCCTACCGTCAATCCAGACCGTGAAGACTCCTGACCTAGCCATGACACGAAGCGCTTGCCACTGGTCAAAACGACCGCCTGAAGGAGGGCTTTTGGGAGAGCTTAAGTAGGGGCGTCTTTTCTCAAGCTGGCTGTTCATCGGCGCACCCGTGTTGATTTCCACTGCGGCGAGGATGGTGCCGGTGTCGCCTTTGCCGCGTTCGTCGATATTGACTTCGAAGGCGGAGACCTTGCTGCTTAGGAGAGTGCCGGGATCGGGGATGTGCAACCAGATACCGGAATTGGCGGCATCCGGGCACTTGACCTTGATGTCGAGGGTGAAGTCTTTCCACACAGGGGCGACACCGCTGGCACCGACGTAGATGAGATTGCCGCGCCGTCCTGTGGACCTGATTTCGCCATGGCTGACGCTGAAAGAGTCAGCATCACCCACCACCCGCCAGCCGTTAAGGGACTGTCCGTCAAACAGGCTAAGGAGACCAGGCGCTGACTGCGACGCAGGAACCGTGCTGGAGGAAACCTTCGCAGCGCGTTGCTTGCGACGGGCGGTGACATCGTCGCGTTTCACGCGGACGCGTGTGGCGTCGGCGGTCCGGCCCTGGGCGAGCACTTCTTTTTCGAGCGTATCGAGCACCTGGATGTAGCGGTCATACAGCGGCAGGGATTTGGCGTCCTTGTCCTTGGAATAGGCCTTTTCAGTGCTGCGGTAGGTATTGCGCAACTGTACGATGCTGCTGTGCAGGCCGCTAGGGTCGATGGACGGCATGAACTTGTGCGTGGTGAAGCGCGTCTTCTCATCCCGCAGGGCAATGGTCTCCGAGACTCTGCCATTGCGCGCGGCCTCGTTGCTGGCGCGATCCAAAGCGGCAACGTAACCCGAGCCGAGCGTGGCGATCTGGTCGGCATAGCTGGCGTTCACATCCCGCTCAAAAGCGATCTGAAACTGCGACTCCAGCGTGATGAGACGGTCGGTGATGGAGCCGGAGGTTCCCGTCGTGGGCGGAACGGGGGTTGGTGGAATCGTCTTTGCGGGAGGCACTGACGTGGAAGGCGGCGCTACGCTGCTGGTAGGACGCGTTGTAGTGGCCGTTGTGGACGGTGGAGTCCGCTCGGGAGTCACTGTTGGCGGTGGGAATGTAGGGGCTGGCGCGGTGGTTGTGGTGGCCGAGGTGAGAGAGGGAGAAAATGGGGACTCCGACGTGTCAGTGGTCTCAGGCGCGGCATTCGGCTGTGTGTTTTGCATCACAAACCAGCCGCCAAAGCCGAGCATCACCAATGCGGCGATGACGTAAGGCAGGGTCGAGGTCTGCGGAGGTGCGGGTGGCGGCACATGGGACTCAAACACCGGCTGCTGCCGCCGCGGGGGCGTGGAGGCCGGATTGCGCGAGGAGGGCACCACCGTGCGGCCAGGAGGTGTCGCGGCCTGCTTGGGCAGTACGGCGCTGGATTCCTTGCCCGCTACAGCAAAGGGCGTGGTGAGGATCACATCCAGGTCGCGACGCAGTTCGAGGCTGCTTTGATAACGCTCGTCGCGATCATGCTCCAGCGCACGGCGCACGATGTCGTCGAAGCGTGGGTCGATGCTCTGGAACTTCTGCGAGGGCATCTTGAACATGCCGCGCGGGATGTCCCCCGTGAGCATCTGGTACAGCATGACGCCGACGGCATAAAGATCCGCGCGCCCATCGACATCCGAGCCAAACATGAGCGTTTCAGGCGCGACGTAGTCAGGCGTGCCCATCGCCATGCCGGTCTGCGTGAGGCCGGAGTTCTGCGTGTTGGTGGTCAGCTTGGCGAGGCCGAAGTCGGCGACCTTGACGCGGCCTTCGCGGTCGATGAGCACGTTCGAAGGCTTGATGTCACGATGGACGATGCCCTGCTTGTGCGCGTAGCCGAGCGCGTCGCACAGGTGGGCGGTGACGGCCAGCGCATGCTCCGACGGCAGGCGGCCCTCGCGGGCGATCATGCGCTGCACGTCGGTGCCATCGACGTATTCCATCACAAAGTAGAGCTGGCCTTCCGTGGTGCGGCCAAAATCATACACACTGACGATCGCAGGGTGATTCATGCGCCCCATCAGACGCGCTTCATTCTTGAAGCGCTCGGCGAAGGCACCGTCCTGCTCCTCAATCGCAGGAGGCAGCAGCTTGATCGCCACCGTGCGCTCCAGACTGCTTTGAATGCCCCGGTAAACCGCTCCCATGCCACCACGGCCGATCAGGCACTCCACCTCAAACTGCGGCAGCATGCGCTGGAGCTCTTCCGGGCTTGGCGGCTCCCAGCGCCGTCCTCCGCCGCTGGTGGTGCGCGGCGGAACGTTGGAGCTGGCAGGTTCTTCGTACATGGTGGGTTAGGGAAAAAGTCAGTTAATTAGCAAAAATTTCACCAATGCTACGAGAACTTGCAAGGAATCAAGCAGGGCAAAGAACAGAAAGATGCGGCGGGTTGATTTCTGTGACGGACTCGCCTAACTCGGCGGCCCATGAATGAAAGCCTGAAGATCCTGAGCGGTTCCGCGCACCCCACACTGGCGGCTGCCATCGCCCAAAACCTCGAAACGGAGCTGTGCGCCGCTGAACTGACCACCTTCCCGGACGGCGAGACGTTTGTGCAAATCCACGAGAACATCCGTGGCAGCGACCTTTTCATCGTGCAGCCGACTTGCCCGCCCACGAACCAGAACCTGATGGAACTGCTCATCATGGTGGATGCCGTGCGCCGCGCCAGTGCTGCCCGCATCACCGCCGTGCTGCCGTTTTTTGGCTACGCCCGCCAGGACCGCAAAGACCGCCCGCGTGTGCCGATCACCGCCAAGCTGGTGGCCAACCTCCTCGTGGCCGCCGGGGTGAACCGCGTGCTCACGGTCGATCTGCACGCCGGTCAAATTCAGGGCTTCTTCGACATCCCGGTGGATCATTTGTATGCCGCGCCCGTTTTGATGAAGGCCATCCGCGAACGCGGCCTCGAAGACCTCGTGGTCGTCTCCCCGGACGTCGGGGGCATCAAAATGACCCACGCCTTTGCCAAGGCGCTCAAGGCTCCGATGGCCATCGTGGCGAAAAATCGTGTCAGCGCCGAGGAAGTCGAGGCGCACAGCGTTATTGGCGATGTCGCGGGCAAAAATGTGCTCCTCGTCGATGATTTGACCGAAACCGCCGGCACCCTCACCGCCGCCGCCGACCTGCTGCTGAAGCACGGGGCCAAAAAAATCTACGCTGGCGTCTCCCACGCCGTGCTGGGAGAAAAAGGCCACAGCCGCATCACCAAATCACCGATTGTCGAGCTTCTGGCCACGAATTCCGTGCCCCAAGCCACCGGGGACAAGGTCACCGCGCTGGACATCGCCCCGCTGCTGGCCCAGGCCATCGCCCGCATCCATGGCAACGAGTCTGTGACATCCCTGTTTGACACACGAGGGTAGGCGTGTATTCTCCGCGCCCTTTTTCCAAAACTAATCTCTCCGCAGAGGAACTCCGACCATGGCTAAAATTCTCGATCTCCAAGCAGAAGTCCGCACCGCTTCCGGCACAAGTGTTGCCAAGCGCATGCGCAAGGCAGGCAACATCCCTGCCGCCCTCTATGGTCGCAACGTGAAGGCCTCCAACATCCAGGTGCATGGCAAGACCTTCTCCAAGCTCCTCGAAGGCAGCGCCTCGGACAACATCCTCGTTTCCCTCAAGATCGCCGGGATCGCGGAAGACCAGCTCGCCCTCGTGCAGGAAGTGCAGCATGACTACCTTCGTGGTGGCATTCTCCACGTTGATTTCCACGCCGTCGCCGCTGACGAAGAAATTCACGCCAACGTCCCTGTCGCCATGGTCGGCATCGCCAAGGGTCTGAAACAAGGCGGTCTCGTCGAGGCCATCCATCACGAGATCGAAGTGCGCTGCCTGCCGAAAGACCTGCCAGAAAGCATCCAGATCGACGTCACCGAGCTCGAAGTTGGCAAAGGCATCCATGTCGGTGAAATCACCTTCCCTGTGGGCGTCACTTGCCGCCTCGGCCCGGATGTGGTCATCGTCATGTGCGAAGAGCCCAAGGTCGAAGTCGAGCCTGAGCCCACTGCTGCCGCCGCCGCTACCGCCGCCAAGCCTGCTGCTGGTGCCAAAGCTGCTGCCGCCGCTCCGGCTGCCGCCACAGCCAAGCCAGCCGCCAAGAAGTAATCTCCGCACCTTTTCCACGATGTGGCTTCCGGCGCGGATTCAACGAGCAGCGGCTTAAACGCGCCGCGCCTCATTGTCGGCCTCGGCAATCCCGGCGAAACCTACCGCGACACACGTCACAACATTGGATTTATGGTGCTGGACGAAATCGCGCGACGACTGGGAACCGCTTTCCGCGAGGAAAAGCGCTGGACCGGCCTCGTGGCGAAGTTCAACGGCGGGCACCTGCTCAAACCGCTCACCTTCATGAACGACAGCGGTCGTTCCGCCCAGGCCGTCGGTCATTTTTACAAGACCACGCCCGCGCAGACGCTCGTGGTTTACGACGACGTCGATCTTGCCCTCGGACGCCTGCGTTTCCGCACCAGTGGCTCCGCAGCGGGCCACAACGGCATTCGTTCCCTTATTTCAGCCTTCGGCAGCGAAGAATTTCCGCGCCTCAAGGTCGGCATCGCCCCCACCGACGGTCGTCCTGCTGGCGAGCGCATGGTGGGCCACGTGCTAGGCAAATTTCGCGCCGAGGAGCTGCCTGCGCTGCAAACCGTCATCCAGCGCGCCGCCGACGCGGTGCTTTCCGCCATGGATCGCGGCCTGGATGCCGCCATGAATGTCTTCAACCGACAACCTGAATCCTAAACCCCGCAACCCGCATCATCCTATGAACCGCAAATACGAGGCACTCATCGTGCTCGACACCAAAGGCAAAGAAGAAACCGTTGACTCCCTCGTCAGCACCATCAGCAAGGACATGGAAAAAGCCGGTCTGAAGCTCGAGCAGATCGACAACATGGGCAAACGCAAGTTCCCCTTCAACCCACGCCACGTCGAGGCCGGCCACTTCGTGAACATCCAGTTCAGCGGCGCGCCTTCCGCCGTGGACGCCCTGCGCTCCAAGCTGCGCCTCAACGAAAACGTCTATCAGCAGTACTACCAAAAGCGCAGCGCCTAGTTCCGCCGCCTTCAGGCATTTGCTTTCATCACCCCGGCTCCGCGTTCATCTGCGGACCGGGGTTTTGTTTGGGCGTTTGGTACCTATTCCTCCGACGCAGACACTTTGATTCGGTAACCGTTCTCGTTCTTCTCCAGCTTCATCAGATTGCGCTCGGCCGCAGCTTCGAGCAATGCGCTGAAGGTGCTGAAGCCGTAAAAGCGCTCATCAAACTGCGGCTGACGGCGGCGGATGGCCTGTTTGACCGGTCCAGCCCACACCGTGTCGCTTCCGCTGCGACCAAGCATCGCCTCCACCGTCTCCACGACGAGCTGAATCGCCTTTTCAGGATCGCCGCCGGGTTTTCGCTCCTGCGTGGTCGGTTTGGCCGTCGATGGAGCCGGTTTAGCGCGTGCGAGGCGCGTCTTCGTCTTCTCCTCCTCTCGCACCAAGTCGTCGTAGAAGATGAACTCGTCACAATTGTCGATGAACAGGCCGCTGGTGGACTGCTTCACGCCCACGCCGATCACGGTCTTGTTGTTCTCGCGCAGCTTGCTCACCAGCGGCGAAAAATCCGAATCCCCGCTCACGATGGCAAAGGTGTCCACATGCGGCTTCGTGTAGCAGAGATCGAGCGCGTCCACGACCATGCGGATGTCCGCCGAGTTCTTGCCCGACTGACGCACATGCGGGATCTCGATCAGCTCGAACGAGGCCTCATGCACCGCCGCCTTGAAGCTCTTGTAGCGGTCCCAGTCGCAGTAGGCCTTCTTCACCACGATGCTGCCCTTCAGCAGCAGGCGGTCGAGCACCTTGTTCATGTCGAACTTGTCATACTTCGCGTCCCGCACCCCGATGGCCAGGTTTTCAAAGTCGCAGAAAACAGCAATTGTGTGCGTGCGGTCAGTGGGGGCAGCCATGCGGCATCGTCCGCCCTCGACGTGTCCGGGTCAACCGGTGTCTCCGGCTGAGTAAAACGGCCACCCATCCAAAACCGGCCCGCCGAGCGACTCCTGCTCGAAATCACCTTTGGTTCCAGCTTCAAGCATTGCCTTGAGTTCATCACGGCAATCCGCCATCCGTGTATCGGCAAGCAGGCGGCTAAGAATTTGCTGATCGCGTTGTGTGAGAGGTGAGGCATTGGCTTGGGGTCGCCAGTGCATGTGGAAGGGATGCACGGTGCGGCCGGAGACCTTGCGGAGTTTACGCAGGATGTCCCAGCCCGTGGGGTCCGTGTCGCCGAAGTGATGATGTGGAAAGCCCTGTGGCAGCTTTTGCAGCAGGAGACGAACGGCCTGGGTCGGAAACGAGGTGGCGACGATCAATGTAGTGCGTTGTGCGTCCGCGCGGGCGAGTTGAAGAAAGGTGGTCTTGCGATTCTCGACTGTGAGTAGCCGATCTGCAGTTGTGGTGATGTGCGTGGCACGCTCCGACTCGGCGACGGAGAGCGTGGACTCGAAGCGCAGGTCGAGTGGTTTGCTGTGATCAGCAAAGTGCAGCACGAGCGGGCCGCTGTAGTGCAGCACGCTGTTGCTGGTTTGAATGCCGAGCGCCTCCAACGGAGTCTCGCGTCCGAGCAGCAGCTCCAGCGCCCGCTCGATGAAGCTTTGCTGCGCCTCGAGGTATTTGGAGTCGCGACCGATTTGGGTGCTCGCATCGCGAATCAGCGTGCCTTCGGGCCATTCACGGGTGGTGAGATCGAAAAGCAGCTTTAAAAGTTCTTCGACACGGTTTGCCTCCCGCCATCGAAACGGTTCCACGGCACGTGGAATGGCGAATTCGGCCTTTAACCGGCTGGAAAGGGCGTTCCAGGCATCGGATAGCAGGGGATGCGTTTGAGACGCAAAATGCTCAACCACGGCCAGCGCGGCTTTTTGGGCATCCGCTCCGGTTTGGGAGCCAAACTGGGCGTGAAGCCAGGCTTCGGATTCGAGGGGGACTTCGATCTTCAACACGATGTGCGGACGCCCTTTCAAACGATGGAGTTTGAGCTGAGGTAGCTTTTCGGCTTCCCGTTGCGCGGCTTGGCGATCCTCGGCGGATTTCAAGCCAGCATCATCGAGCAAATCATCCCAATCCCGCCGAAACGCCCGCACAGAGGCTTCCACCCGTCGCTTTCGGGCGGTCATCCATTGTTCGTGCAGGGTTTGGAGCCAGCGCATGGATGATGAGTGATGCGGGCACTCCTGCCCGCAATGGGAATCATGCGTCTGCGGGCAGGAGTGCCCGCATCACTTTCACTCCATCAATTCCGCGAGCCTGGAGCCTTCCACTCGCACGACCCAGTTTTCGATGTTTTGAATCTGCTCGGTGGCTTCGTCGTAGCTGCGTTCGACGCGGCATTGGACCACCGTGTCGGCGTGCTGGAACATGGTGGGGAGGCGGTCTTCGGGGAAGGCCATGATGAGCTGGAGGCCGAAGTTGCGAGCGAGGGCGAGGCAGTCGTCGATGCGGTCGCCGCTGAGTTTGCTGAAGGCTTCGTCCATGACGACGAGGCCGAGATTCTGCTGTTCCTCGCGGCGGCCGAGGTCATACACGCGGCGGAAGGCGGCGAGGGTGGCGACGAAGAACGGCGCTTGGTTTTCACCGCCGCTTTGCTTCTTGGCGCTCTTGTTGAGGCTGATGGCAGCGGCATCGCCACGACCGGCGGGCTTGGCCTCAATGTCCCAGTGGTGGTAATAGCGGTAGTCGAGCATGCGCTGGTGGCGCTTGTCCTCGGGATTGTCGGCGGCGTCGATGGCGGCCATGAGCTCGGCCTTAGCACGCTCGATGTCCTCGCGGCCGGCGGCGTTGAAGAGTTCCATCTCGCTGCCGCTGGGCAGGCCTTTTTCGACGAGCGTCCAGATGGCGCTGTGGGCCTTGTCGGCACGGCTGGTGAGCTGGTAGCGCCAGCCGCCGATCTCGT
>CAXNGR010000002.1:0-16759 GCA_964201265.1 Verrucomicrobiaceae bacterium | reverse complement strand
ACACTTGCCGTGCCGCATTGTCGAACAGCATCGTCGGCCCCACGATGCGCCGCCAAAAGGTGTAAAGCGTACGGCGATACAGCGCGTCGCCGTGATCCTGCACGTAGCTCTTTTTGCCAAACGTCGCTTCCTCCCAGATGCCCTCCGGCTGATACGGCTTCACCGAAGGCCCACCCAGCTGTTCCTTCATCAAGCCGGAAACAAACAGCGCCTGATCCCGAATCATCCACGACGGCATCCGAAAACGCGGCCCACGCGCCAGATAACGATTCTCTGGATCAACCTCCGCGGACTTGAAACTTGAAACGTTAAACTTGGAACTCTGGCGATAGGTGTTGCTCGTCACGATCAACCGCATCAGCGCCTTCACATCCCAGCCGCTCTCGATGAATTCCGCCGCCAGCCAATCTAGCAGCTCGCGATGCAGCGGAACCTCGCCCTGCACACCGAAGTCTTCCGCCGTTTTGACCAGTCCCACGCCGAAAAACGCCTGCCAGAAGCGGTTCACCGTCACGCGTGCTGTCAGCGGGTTGTCACGACTCACGATCCATTGCGCGAGGCCGAGCCGGTTTTTCGGCGCGTCCTTCGCCATCGGCGGAAGGCTCGCGGGAACCGAGAAACTGACCTTCGTCGTCGTCGGCTTGTCATACGCGCCCTTTTCAAAGGTGAAGGTCTCACGCGGCTGCGGCAGCGTGTCCATCACCATGACCTTGGTGACGTTGTTGCTGGCAGACACACGCTCCCGCACCGCCGCCAGCAGCTTTTGCAATAGCTTCGTATAAGCCGCGTCCTTCTCCTTGAAATAACTCACCGCTTCCAGCAGGGGATCGACCCCACGGTTCTTTGGCTCCGTCTTCGCGATGTAGCTCGGCAAGTTGCCCGGCAGTTTGATCGCATCGGATTCGGTGAGCGGCTTGCCTGCGGGGCGCGGGAATTTCGTCAGTTCAAACGTCTCCACCTCCTTCGCGACAAGTTCGACCCTTGCCGTGGTCTTCTTCACCCGCTCCAGCTCCGCTTGCGTGGAAATGTCCATTGCTGGCGCAGCTTGGCCGCTGCGGCCCTTGCCGTCCTCACTCGTCTGGTTGAAGACATCGTAGAGCGCGTAGTAGTCACGCATCGTCAGCGGATCGAATTTGTGATCGTGGCACTTCGAGCAGCCCATCGTCAGGCCCAGCCACACCGTGCTGGTCGTCTCGACACGATCCATCACGTTCTCCACCCGCGTCTCCTCGGCGATTCGCCCGCCCTCGCCGTTGATCATGTGATTGCGGTTGAACCCCGTCGCCAATTTCTGCTCCTGCGTCGCATTTGGCAGCAGATCACCCGCAAGCTGCCAGACCGTGAACTGGTCGTAGCGCATGTTCGCGTTGATCGCCTTCACCACCCAATCACGCCAAGGCCACATCGTGCGCTCGGGATCACCCTGGTAGCCGTTCGTGTCCGCATAGCGTGCCGCATCCAGCCAATCCCAAGCCCAACGTTCGCCAAACTGCGGCGAGTTCAGCAGTCGCTCCACCACCTCCTCATACTTCACATTCACCCCATCCCTCCCATCCGGCGGCAATCCAATCAAATCCAACGACACCCGCCTCAACAACGTCTCCGCCTCTGCCTGCGGAGAAGGCTGCATCCCCTTGTCCGTCAGCTTCGCCTGCACAAAGGCATCAATCGGATTGATAGGAGCAGGACCATCCTGGTCCTGTTGTGGGGGCAGAATGCCCCCACTCCTTGTCGGCACTTTCGGCCGCTCAATTCGCTCAAACGCCCAGTGCTTGCCCCATTTCGCACCTTCGTCGATCCACTGCTTGAGAAGCTGCTTCTGCGCCTCGGTCAGCTTGCGGTTGCTCTTCGGCGTCGGCATCACTTCATCCGGGTCCGTGCTGAAAATGCGCTCAATGAGCGAGCTTTCGTGACTTTTGCCCGCCACCACCGCCTTGGCGGCCTTCGCATCCTTCTCCACATCCAGCCGCAGGTCGCCTTTGCGCTCGTTCGAGTCCTGACCGTGACAATGATAGCAGTTTTCCGAAAGGATCGCCTGGATGTCGCGCGAGAAATCAATCGTTGCCGCGCCAAGCGCGGAACTGAGGCTGAGGACGACAAAAACGGGGCGGATCATGGTGTGTGCTTCATACGGTGAACGCAGGTTCACTGTTGCCAAGCATGCATGGCCGAACCTAGCATGCTGCATGCACATCCCGACCCTCATCGAACGCAAGCGTGACGGCGGCGTCCTCAGCGATGAGGAAATCCACGCCCTCATCTCCGCCTTCACGCGTGGGGACATGCCGGAGTATCAGATGAGCTCGCTGGCGATGGCCATCTTCTTCCGTAGCATGACTTCGGAGGAAACCGCCGCGCTCACCGATGCGATGCTGCACAGCGGCACCATGCTCGCGTGGAACGACGACGATCCTATCCGCGTCGATAAACACAGCACCGGAGGCATTGGCGACAAAACCTCGCTCGTGCTCGCGCCACTGCTCGCCTGCGATGGCGTCTGGGTGCCGATGATCTCCGGTCGCGGCCTCGGCATCACTGGCGGCACGCTCGACAAACTCGAAAGCATCCCCGGCTTCCGCACGCAGCTCAACGAGGTCGAAATCCACAGCGTCATCGACCAAGTCGGTTGCGTCATGGTCGGCCAGACGAGCGGCATCTGCCCTGCCGACAAAAAGCTCTACGCGCTTCGCGATGTCACCGGTACCGTGCCGAGCATCCCGCTCATCACAGCGAGCATCATGAGCAAAAAACTCGCCGAAGGCCTCAACCGCCTCGTGCTTGATGTGAAATACGGCAGCGGTGCTTTCATGAAGACCGAGGAGCAGGCGCATGAACTCGCGCAGAGCATGGTCCGCGTCGGCAACGCACTCGGCGTGCGCTCCAGCGTGCGATTGAGCGCCATGAACGAACCCACAGGCGAATCTGCCGGCAACGCCCTCGAAGTCGCCGAATGCGTGCGCTGCCTCAAAGGCGAAGGCCCTCAAGACCTTGAAGACATCGTGCTCGATCTCGCCTCTGCCGTCGCAGTCTCACCACGCGTTGATTTGAAGAAGATGCTTCATCGCGGCGAAGCCTGGGCCAAATTCCAGCAGATGGTCGCCTTGCAGGGCGGCAGCGTCGAGGCACTCGAAAAAATCACCGCCGTGCATCGCGCTCCGTTCATCGGCGAGTTACGATCACCTGCCAGCGGCGTGTTGCATCGCATGGACGCCGGTGGCATCGGCCAGATCGTCCTCGAACTCGGCGCGGGCCGCTCCAAGGCCGCCGATCCCGTCGATTTCGCCGTCGGCTGCGATCAAATCGCCAAGACCGGCACTCAGATGCGTGCAGGTGATGTTCTGCTGCGAGTTCATGCTCGCACCAAGGCCGCGCTGGCGCATGCGTTAAACGATTTGCCGCAGCACATTGCAGTTGTTTGACGTTTGTCTCTCATGAACCGCCGCCACTTCCTCCAGTCCACCGCCGCAGCCGCCTTGATCCATGATTCCGCCCAGGCCGCACCGCCTGCGACGCGCATCATCGACACGCACACGCATTTTTATGATCCCACGCGGCCCGGCGGCGTGCCATGGCCTGGGAAAGGCACCAAGCTCTATCGCACCGTACTGCCCGCAGACTGGCTTGCCGTCGCAGCGCCGCATGGCGTGAAGGAAACGGTCATCGTCGAGGCCAGTCCGCTGGTGGAAGACAACCAGTGGATTCTCGATCTGGCGGCCAAGGAGAAATGCATCGTCGGGTTTGTCGGTCATCTCGATCCTGGTGCGGAGTTTGCCGCGAACTTGAAGCGCTTCGCTGCGAACCCGATTTTCCGAGGCGTTCGCTGGAGCGGCAATTTCCTGCTGGATGAAGCGAAACGCGATTCCGTACTCGCAGGGGCCAAACTCCTCGCCGAGCACGGTCTCGAACTCGATTTGAACGGCGCACCGGCCTATCTGCCGCACGCGGCCAAACTCGCTGCCGACATTCCTGATCTCCGCGTCCTCATCAATCACCTTGGCGCTTCCGGTGATCCGCAGGCTTTGAAACCCGAGTGGAAGGACAACATCCGCGCCGTTGCGAAACAGCCGAACGTCTTCATGAAGGTCTCGGCCCTCGTTGAGCAGGTAAAGTGCGAACCCGGCCAGGCTCCACGCGACACTGCCTACTACCTGCCGATTCTCGATCATCTCTGGGAAACCTTCGGCCCCGACCGCCTCATCTACGGCAGCAACTGGCCCGTCTCCGACAAAGGCGGGCCGTATGACGTCGTCTTCAAGATCGTGGACGAATACTTTCGCTCCAAAGGCAGCGAGGCCTGCGAGAAGTATTTCTGGAAGAACTCACTCGCGGCGTATCGATGGATCGAGCGTCATTAAGCTGAAGCTGCCCGCTTCACCACCTCCCACGCCTCGTCCATCTCGGCGAGCGAGAGCTTGCCGAACTCCTTGCCCTGCTCGCGCAGGTGCGTTTCCATCGCGTGGAAGCGACGCACGAACTTGTCATTGGCGGCGGCGAGCGCGGACTCGGACTCGATGCCGAGCTTGCGGGCGAGATTGACGACGCTGAAGAACAGATCGCCGATTTCTTCCTCAATGTGGGCTTTGTCGCCGGACTGCACGGCTTCTTCCAGCTCGGCGGTCTCCTCGCGGATTTTATCGAAGACGGGCGCGGCGTCCGGCCAGTCGAAGCCGACACGCGCGGCCTTCTTTTGCAGCTTTTGCCCGCGCATCAGCGCCGGGAGGCCGCTGCCCACGCCGTGCAGCATGCCTTCGTGCTGCGTGCCTTTTTCGACGCGCTTGATGGCGTCCCACTGCGAGAGCACCGCGTCTGAGGTAGCGGCGCTGGCATCGCCAAACACATGCGGATGTCGGCGGATGAGCTTCTCGGTGAGTCCGTGCGCCATCTGGTCGAGATCAAAGGCCCCGGTCTCGCTGGCGATCTCGGCGTGCAGCACGGGCTGCAGCAGGATGTCGCCGAGTTCATCGCAAATCTGGGCGGGATCGCCGCCACGGATGGCCTCGGCCACCTCGTAGGCCTCCTCAATGACATGCGGGATCAGCGACTCATGCGTCTGCTCCATGTCCCAGGGGCAGCCGCCGGGCGCACGCAGTCGATGCACGACGTAGCGCAGGCGGGTGAGGGCGTCGGGATGATTGAGCATGTCTTCCATGCAGGCAGTTAGCGTGCATGGAAGCCGGTGCGACGAGAATTTTCGTCCTCTCAAGCTCAGGCAAAGGCCTGGATGAAGCTGACCTCCAGCGCGAGACCTTCATTCACATTCGTGTGCAGGTGGCTTTCGAGCTGACGAAGAATGCGGATGCGCTTGGCGACCTCCCCGGAGTCCCATTTGTCGGCGAGGGCGGCGGTGGCGGCCTGAAACTTCGGCAGATCGAGATTCTCGGCCCCGGCCTGCTGACGGGCCACGTCCCCGAACCACGAGAGCAGCAGATCCATCATGGCGCTGCGCTGCTGGATGTATTCGGCCTCGATCTGCGCCTCCACCTGGTCCTCGCGCTGCTTGAGCCAGGTTCCGTCGGTGGTTTTGCCGTAGTGCTCGGTTTCGCGCTCAAAGTCGGCCTCGTGGCGCTTTTTGAGATCTTCGTGAAGGTCTTCGAGGATGGATTCAAAGTCCGCCTTCAGCCCGAGCGCGCCAGAGAGCGTGCCTGCGGCACGGGCGGCGAGCTTTTCGAGCACCACGAGGAGTTTGTACTCGTGATCGGTGAAGCTGCGGGCACCGGCGGGCGGCATGAGGCCGATCTCGATGACGCGGGACTGAATGGTAGGCAGAAGCTGCTCCGGCTGCGTGGTGAGCAGCAGCAGCAGCGTGTTCGGCGGTGGTTCCTCCAGCGTTTTCAGGAAGGCATTCTGCGCCTGCACATTCATGCGCTCCGCATCGACGATGACGCCGAGCTTCCAGCCGTTCGGCGCGGCGGTGCGGCGGATCATCTTCTCCAGAAAGCGAATCGTGCCAGGATCATCGCCATCATCGCCAATGGTGATGCGGCGGGACTTGCTTTGCGGGCGAAGAACGATGGCCCCCTGCCCTTCCCAGGCTTCGAGCGTGCGAAACTGGGTGCCCACCATCAAGTCCAGCACACGGGCCGCGAACTCCTCGTGTTTGGCTTCCTTCGGCCCCGTGATCAGGTACGCATGCCCGAGGCGTCCGTTGTCACGGGCGCGAGTGAGGAGGCTGAGGGCGTGGTCGGCTTTGAATGGCATGGGGAGGGAATGACGAAACCAGAATGGCGAATGACGAAGGCAGCGGGCTGGGAAGGCTGGATGCGATTCGTGATTCGCCGTGGAGCGTGTGGATTACTCGACATCCGTTCCGGTGCAACTGGGACCAGAGTGGTCCGCACAGTCTCTGTGCGGCGCGTCGAAGGCCAAAAGGTAGGCAAGCAATCCCGCGCCTGAGAGTCCATTGGCCCAGGTGCGGGAACAGATCACGATCGGTTGTGAGTGGAAGAGACCTGAGAGCTTGCGGAACATCCGCACAGAGGACTGTGCGGACCACTTTGCCGCGTCACACCAGCCCAACGCCCCATCACTTCTTCTCCGCCTCCGCCAGCACCTCCTGAACCCGCTTTTCGATCTTTTCGGGGCTGAGTTTTTGCTCGGCGAGCAAGTGGCGATAGTTCTTCAGCACCGTCCGAGTGTTCGGATGCTCCAAACCCGAACTGCGCACGAGAATCCCCAGCGCCCGCCGCATCAACGGCTCGGCCTCCCCCATCCGGTTCGTGTCCTGGAGCAACGTCGCGAGGTTGCTGAGAACACGCGCAACATCAGGGTGCTGGGAACCATAACTTGCCTCCTCAATTTCCAGTGCCCGCCTCATCAATACCTCCCCCTCCCCCGACCGGTTCGTGTCCTGGAGCAACAGCGCGAGGTTGTTGAGGCTTATTGCCACTTTCGGGTGCTGTAGTCCGTAGCTGCGCTCGTCAATCTCTAGCGCACGCCACATCAATGGTTCCGCCTCTTCAAGCCGGTTCGTAGCTTTAAGCAACGACGCGAGATTGTTGAGGTCCGTCGCCACGTCCGGGTGCCAAGGACCGTAAGTCAGCTCGTCAATCTCCAGCGCGCGCCGGTAGAACGGCTCGGCTTCGCTCAGCCGACGGGTCTCCTGAAGCAAGTGAGCGAGGTTGTTGAGGCGAGTCGCCACTTTCGGATGGTGCGGGCCAAAACTGGCCACATCGATCTCCAGCGCACGCTTCATCAAGAGTTCGGCTTGCTCAAGGTGGTTCGTAGCCTGTAACAATTGCCCTAGATTGTTCAGAGCAACTGCGACACGTCTGTGATTGGGACCGAGGCGCTTTTCCTCTTCGGCGAGCAGCGATTCTACAATTCGGATCGCTGGTTCAAACTGCGCAGCCTCTTTCAGCCGAATTGCATCGCGCCATCGTTCGCTGATCCGCCGTTCCTCAGCGCTGGCAACGCTTTCCGTAAGATCCACGCGCTTCAAGAACCACGAATTCAAGTCGTGATGTTCGCGAATAAGTGCCTGACTGACGTGTCGAGGAAACCACCAGAGAGTATGTTGTTCAGGGACCACGAAGGCTTCACGTGCGGCATTCAAGGAGCGAAGCGCCGCCTCGGTGGCCTCAGCGGTGGGAGGTAGGCTGGCCTCAATGCCTGTGATCGACACCACCCCAGGACCAAGACGCTTCAACTCTCCGGCAAGACGCTCGGTAAGGATTTGCGGCGTGGCCGCAGGTGCTAGGTGAAGATGATGGAATGCCGGAATTCTCCCCTGCAATGTCTTCTTCAGGCGATCCTCGACCAAGTCCCGCGCCGCACCATCATCATAGGTGATGCGGATGAAGCCGTGGTCGGAGCGGGTACACCAGAGTTCGAGCCGGGCGAGCACGTCCGCGATGCTGCCGGGAGCTGCGGGTGCCGTTTTCATGCTTTAGTCGATGCTGCCACCGGGCAGTTGCTTGGTTTCGAGATCGCGGCAGGCGTCCAACTCCTGGCGGTCCTTCAAGCGGTCGAGAAAATCGACGATCAGGGGATGCACGCCGAACCAGGAGGTGCCGTTGAACTCCTGCACGGCCTTGGCGTGCAGCAGCGAGTAGAGCGTGGCATCCCGCACCTCGGCCTCCGGTTTGCCGAGATAGATGTCGCTCAGCTTATCGAGCTTGGCCTTCAAGTCGGCCTTCTCAATGTCGAAGTCGGTGGTGCCAAGGTGGTCGCGGTATTCCTTGCGCAGGTTGTTGATGGCGGCGTCGCAATCCGCCTTGGCAATCTTGGATGCCGGTTTGGGCTGCTCACGCAGCTCGGCATTCGTGGCGGCATCGACAATGAGGGAGAACAGATCGCGCAAATTGCCACCAGAGGCGACGATGAGACGCAACTCCTGCCCACGAGCGAACAAGCCCGCGTCCATGCGGTGCGCGATTACAGAATGCAACGCCTCCCGGCCTTTTTTGTGAGCGGTGTGATCCTTCCGGTACACGGGGGTGTCCGGGAAGTTGTGCGGCCCTTCAAACTGCGGCGAAAGCTGGTTCGCCCGCGATGAATGGCCAAGGCTGACCGGGATGTCGATGATGAGATGGCAATGGAGATCGCCAAGAATGCCGCCGTAGTCGATGAAGATCGACTCGATGGATTCAGGCGGAACACCAGGTTTGTCAAAGTCGTCGCCAATCACCAGCCACTCGCGGCCGGTGGCCTCGCGAAGACGTCGATTGCAGTCTTCGATGATGGCGTTCGAGAGGTCGGCAAGCTGGCCGACATTTTTCTGGCGGTACTCGATGATCTTCTGCTCGCGACCGGAGGAACGCTTGATCTCTCCTTTCACACCGACGCTGAAACCGAGAAACTTCTCCCAGACGGTGCCCTTGGTCCCGACCTCGGCGCTGGTGCTACCTGAAACGTCGGTGCCCTTCTTGATGGTTTTCTCCTCGACATTGAACCAGTCGAGCAAGGGCTGGATGAGCTGATCAGGAACCTGGGTGCCAGCACCACCCTCCGTAACTGGACGAGCCGTCTCCTCCGCCATTCCGATGGCGATACGAAGGGGAATGTCGAAGGCCTTGAAGTTCACCGGATCAAAGTCCCGTGTCGCCGAAAGCCGGAGCGTGCGGAACTGTCTGTTCACCTGCTCCTGAAGCCGGGTGAGTTCGGTGGAGATGCCCACACCGGAATGGCCCATGACAAAGGCTTTGTAGCTGCCCTTCTGGAACTGCCGACGCAGCCCCAAGGCCAAGACTTGAATGCGGTCACTGCCACGAATGCGGTTCAGTTCATCGACATAAAACGTCTGCAACTCGTCCGGCGAATCGAGCGGGGATGGATCGAAGGCGCGGTAAACGTCCTCGATGCGGGTTGCTTTGATCAGTGGCATGACGGCACTTTATAGGAGATGCCAACGTCCTAGCAAGGACGGATCAATCGCAACAGCGACAGCCGCATGCGGTGATTGGCACGGTGAATCTCAGAACTTCCACCAAGCCTGTGCAGCCGCGAAAGCGTCCTGGAATGCGGCGGCCCTCCGCCGCTTTCGAGCGTGGTCAGGCTCCCGCAAAGCTCCAGAGGGCTGGAGCTTTGATTCGCTGCGCTCCGTTTCCAAAACGCAGGTGCGAGATGCCAACCGCCGCACACGGAGTGTGCGGACCACTTTGCTGCTCACGCCAGCTTGGCAGCGACTCGCGCCCAAACGACCTCATGCACGGCCTCGGGCGCTGCGCTGGCATCAATGACCTGGATGCGCTGCGGCTCCGCGGCAGCGAGATGGAGGTAACCTTGGCGGACTTTCTCAAAAAACTCGGGCGGCTGGCTTTCCATGCGGTCGAGTTCGCGGCCGGTGGCGTGAATGCGCTGCCAGGCAGTCTGCACGTCGAGGTCGAGCAGGAGGGTGAGCTGCGGCAGGGTGCCGCCGATGGCGAAGCGGTTGATGGCGTTCACGGCTTCGAGCGGCAGACCGCGTGCGTGGCCCTGATAGACCGTGGTGGAGTCGAAAAACCGGTCAAGGATGACAAAGACGCCACTCTCGACGAGCGGGCGGATTTTTTCGCGGACGATCTGGGCGCGGCTGGCGGCGAAGAGGAGAAGCTCGGCCTCCGGGGTCATCGAATGACCTTCTTTGGCATGCTGAAGGAGATGGCGGATGCTTTCGCCGATCTCGGTGCCGCCGGGTTCACGCAGGACTTCGACTTGGCGGCCGGATGCTTCGAGACGCTGACGCAGAAGTTTAATCTGCGTGGATTTGCCACAGCCTTCGGAGCCTTCGAAGGAGAGGAGGAAACCGGTGAATGGTGATGTGGCGGGCATGGCAGTCACGAAAAACGGTCCGCCTCGACACACAGCCGCCGCAGTGAAGCCAGATGTGGTTTGGTTGCCTGGATTCCGTGCGCGGCACTTTGGAAAATCATCATCTGGACGGCTTTCAAAGCTCTGGCTTGATGCTGTCCGGGTCCACCCCGAGTTCACGCAGTTTGGCAGCCAGAGCGTCTGCTCGCTGTGCCTCGGCGGCGGCGCGGCGGGTCTCGGTGGAGGCGCGTTCCTGGCCGGTGAGGAGTATTTTGCCATGGGCATCACACCAGCGCAGCCAGGTGGAAGGCGTGCCTTCAAAGATGCCGTCTGCCAGCGTCACGCCCAGGCTCATGCCCTCAAACATTGGGGAATCTTGCTGGCACTCCCTGCTGCCAGCGGCGCTGAGGGCAAAAACGGTAAGCGGACGCTCGGAAAGACACCGCAGAGGATCATAGACCACATACCACGAGACGCCGATCTGCTGGTAGTTGCGCAGTTTGGAGTCGAGTTCTCCGCCTTTTTTGTTCGAGACGATCTCAACGACGATTTCCGGCGGCTTGCCATCGTAGGTCCAGGCAAAATAGGCGCGATGATCCTTTTCCCACAGGTCCTGATGCGGCTCGACATGGGTTTTGACGAGAACGTCCGGCACGATGACCGGGCGGTTTAGCGCCACATACACACCCACGTTGGCCATGGTGATGAAGGGAAAGCCGGGCTGCCACGAGGCGTAGAGCGACTCCGTGAGGAGACGCATTTGCTTTTCGGAGAATTGATTGTCCACGGGCGTGTCGTCCTCGGTGATGAGATGGGAGACATCGGGACGGGGCGGGAGATCCCCTTCTTCGAGGTCGTCCAGAGCAATGGCAGGCAGGGTCTGCATGAGTTGAGAATAATCGCCTGCGGCGTTCCGCGCAAGATGTGACTACCGGTGGGCCGAGCAAGAGGCGGCTTTACTCCCACTCAATACTCGCCGGAGGCTTGGTGCTGATGTCATACAGCACGCGGTTCACGCCTTTGACGCTGTTGAGGATCTTGTTGGAGGCGTTGCTGAGCACTTCATAGGGCAGCCGGACCCATTCGGCGGTCATGGCATCTTCGCTGATGACGGCGCGGAGGCTGATGGCCTGCTCGTAGCTGCGTTCGTCGCCTTTAACGCCCACGGTTTTGACGGGGAGAAGGGCGGCGTAGGCCTGCCAAGTTTGCTCATACCAGCCGCTGCGGCGGAGTTCGCCGATGAAGATGGCATCGGCCTGCTGAGTGATGGCGACGCGCTCGGGCGTGATCTCGCCGGGGATGCGCACGGCGAGGCCGGGACCGGGGAAAGGATGACGCCACAAAGCGCGGTGAGGGATGCCGAGGCTGGCACCGAGGGCTCGGACTTCGTCTTTGAAGAGCTCGGCGAGCGGTTCGAGCACTTTGCCCTGCGCTTTGAGTTCCATGATGCGATCGACGCGGTTGTGGTGGGTCTTGATCTTGCTGGCGATGCTGCCGCTGGTGGCGCTTTCGATGACGTCGGGGTAAAGCGTGCCCTGGGCGAGGAGTTCGACGTTGTCGGCGACTTTCCAGAATTCTTCGACAAAGAGCGTGCCGATGATGCGGCGCTTCTGCTCGGGGTCGGTGATGCCTTTGAGGGCTCCGAGAAAGATGGCGCTGGCGTCGATCTGCTCGATGGGCACGCCGACTTCGCCGAAGAGGGCTTTCACCTCGGCTGTTTCGTTCAGGCGCATGAGACCGGTGTCGATGTAGATGCAGCGGACTTTGACGCCGGCACGGGCGAGCAACACGGCGAGCACGGTACTGTCCACGCCGCCGGAGACGCCGCAGATGACTTCGCGATTGCCGACTTCGGTTTTGATGCGCTCGATCATCTGCGCTTTGAACTCCTGGATGTCGAATTTGGCGAGCTGCGCACCACTTTTGGTGAGGAAGTTCTTCAGGATGGCGGTGCCTTCGTGAGAATGCGTGACCTCGGGATGAAACTGGATGCCCCAGCAGCGGTCGGACCATTTCAGAGCGACGGGCACGGCGTCTTCGTTGGTGGCGATGACTTTCGTCGTGTCGGCAAGGTTGGCGCAGGTGTCGCTGTGGCTCATCCAGACCTGGGATTCGTGCGAGATGCCGTCAAAGAGATCCGCGTGGTCAGTCACGACGAGCTTGGCGGGGCCATACTCGCGGGTGACGCCGGGCTTCACGGTGCCGCCGTGCTTGATGTTCAGGAGTTGCATGCCGTAGCACACGCCGAGCACCGGCACGCCGAAGGACATGAGTTTGTCGTAATCGACATCGGGTGCGTCTTTCTCCGAGGTGCTGCGCGGGCCGCCGGAAAGGATGATGGCACCGGGGTTGGTGAGCTTGGCCAGCTCCGCAGGCGGATAGAGGTGCGAGACGAAGCCCAGCTCGCGAACGCGGCGGACGATGAGCTGGGAATACTGGGAGCCGTAATCGAGGACGGCGACTTCTTGGGCGGTCATGAAAAGAGATGACGAATGGCTGAATGACAAATGATGAACCTGCTCGCGATCAATGAGGCTCGTAGTTCACGGGTTCTTCGGTGATGACGACATCGTGCGGGTGGCTTTCTTTGAGGCCACCGGCGGTGATGCGGACGAAGCGGGCTTTGGCGCGGAGTTCATCAAGCGTGTTGGCTCCGACGTAACCCATGCCGCTGCGAAGACCGCCGATGAGTTGAAAGACGACTTCGGCCAGCGGGCCTTTGTAGGGCACGCGGGCCTCGACGCCTTCGGGGACGAGCTTGCCGGAGCTGTTCTGGCCGTATCGGTCGCCAGCACCTTTGCGCATGGCTTTGAGGCTGCCCATGCCACGGTATTCTTTGAAGGTGCGGCCCTGCCATTTGACCATGTTGCCAGGGCTTTCGGATGTGCCAGCGAGGAGGGAGCCGAGCATGACGAGATCGGCGCCACCGGCGAGGGCTTTGACGATGTCTCCAGAGTAACGGATGCCGCCATCGGCGATGACGGTGACGCCTGCGGGGCGACAAACCTCCGCGACTTCCTGCACGGCGCTGAACTGGGCCATGCCGACGCCAGAAATGATGCGCGTGGTGCAGATGGAGCCAGGACCGACGCCAACCTTGATGGCGGAGACGCCGGCTTTGATGAGATCCTGCGCACCATCGGCAGTGACGACGTTGCCAGCGACGATGGGGACATTGGCACCGAGGTTTTCGCGGAGACGGGAGATGACATCCACGACACGGCTGGTGTGGCCAGTGGCGGCGTCGATGAAGATGGCGTCGGCACCGGCGGCAAGCAGGGCCTTGCCGCGATCCACGCAGTCGTCGCCGACACCGACGGCAGCACCGACGCGAAGCTGGCCGTTGGCGTCCTTGGCGGCGTGTTTGAAGGTCTGGCGCTTGATGATGTCCTGCTTGGTGATCAGGCCGGCGAGTTTGCCGTTGGCATCGACGAGCGGGAGCTTCTCGATGCGGTGCGTGTAGATGATCTTCAGCGCCTCCTCGAAGTTGGTCTGCGGTGTGCCGGTGGCGAGGCGGGTGCCGGGGGTCATGACGGCGGAGACGGGCGTGCTTTCGTCCTCGATGTACCACATGTCGCGGCTGGTGACCATGCCGACGAGCTTGCCGTCTTTATCGACGACCGGAAAGCCGCTGACGCCTTTCTCATGCATGAGGCGATGCAGCTCGCCAAGACGCGTCTCAGGCGTCACACAGTGAGGATTCTGAATGACGGTGTTCTCCGAACGCTTCACACGAGCCACCTGTTCGGCCTGGAGGTCGATGGGGATGTTCCGATGAATGACACCAAGCCCCCCTTCCCGAGCGAGCGCGATGGCGAGCTCGGCCTCCGTCACGGTGTCCATCGCGGACGAAAGGATCGGGACATTGAGGCCGATGGAAGCGAGTTTGGTGGAAACATTGACGTCTCCTGGTAGCACGGCGCTATGCGCCGGCAGAAGAAGGACGTCGTCGAAACTTAAAGCGAGAGAAGGCAGATCACCCATACGCCATTCAAGCGGCGATCAGGCGGCTGTCATGCGGAAATTTAGCTGATGTGAGCCTGCTTGGTGGCTCACCCAGAAGATCAGAATCCAGGCTTGTAATTGCGGGCCTTGCCAGTGAAGGGATCAATCTGAATGGTGTAAAAGTTTTTTGGAAGATTGGCAGCCGTAAGCTCCTGACTGGTGTCATAGGTGATGGTGAAGAAACACTCTGGCAAGGTCTGATATGTAAGCGTGGCAAGAGTAACGCCGTCGCTGGCGACGGAGGCACCCACTTTGCGGCATGAGCCATCTGTCATAAAGCGTATCGCGTTGTAAGTGGCATTCTGCACTCCAGCGAACCCTAATGCGCCGCCGCTCCCGCCCGAATCCTTAGTGTCTGGAAGACCATCACCTGACAGCGCCGGAGACAACTCCTGACTGGTCGCAATCACGATGCCATCAGAGAACCTGACCAGATTGCCTACTGGTACAATTGACTCCTTGACGGTGGCATTAGCCCCATCTCCTTCAGTAACGAGCAAGATCTTGAACATTTGATAGGAGCGGAAGAATTCCGGAGAACCCGAGAACCCTTCTTCAGCATGCTTGAAAAACCTTAGTTCCACAGGCACATTTTGAGCGAAAGCCGCCTGCTGCGCTTCGGAAATGGCACCAAAGATGGAGTCTCCAACAGAGGTCAAGCGGCTGGACTGCATGGTGCGCATTAGCGCAGGAGTTGAGAATGCCAGTAGAAGCACAATGATTGTAACAACCACGAGCATTTCAATCAGGGTGAACGCCTGACGATGGGTATCGTGTGAAAGAGGTTTTTTCATGAGAGAGGTAAAATGGTCCGGGCAGATCAAGCCCACTTTGGGGTGCTTGGATCAGAAACTCCATCGCCCCTGCTTGAGCGCGATCGTGGTGGTGAATACACGATAGTTTAACTTTTTGGCCAAGAGCACTTCCTCCAGTGCCCCCGGCTGGTCACCGGTGCCATCCAAATCCTGAGCGAAGTTGGCGGCGCTTGTAAAAAGTCCGGCGGTCGTGTCGAGCACCTCGTCGCGCATGGCTTCATTTTCATCACGGGCAAGAAGCTCTCCTGAGCGTTCGTCTAAAGCCACCATAGTGACCTTCAACATGGGAGGCAGCAAGTGCTGGGTGCCCTGGGGATTGGCACTCGATCCAGATACCCCAGGATTGATTTTCAATGTGGAGTCATAAAGATAATTGGGAGCAATGGAGTATGGCTGAGCCCCACCAACGTTGCCTGTTGTCTCCAACTGGGGTGAAATAACGAGCGCGAGAATATTTTCTGCGATTGGACGTGTGAAGGCACGGGTGCTCACGGTCTCACCATCCTGCACCACGCTAGTGAGAGCATCCTGAAACCATGTCTTGGAATTCGAGGTAATGGGGCGCAGAGAGGAGTCGTAAATGCGATTCATCTCAGCCGTGGGGCTGTACTCCATCAGACGCAAACGCTGACGAGTGGGCACGGTGTTGAGCGTGCTGAGGAAGGGTGGGCGATATGGCTCGTCGGTTCCCCACTCGACGAAATAACCACGACCACAAAGCAAATTAACCATGTTCTCCGTATTGGCCTGCAACCCATTGGCTGCGACCAGTCGTGTGATGCCCAAGGGAGCCTGGAAGAAGACAGCGTGACCGGGGTAGTTACTGGCGGAACCAGTGGCACCGGTGAGCAACTGGTTGGTCGGGCCACAAATGAACTGGAGCTCGGACTGACGAATATAATTTTTAGCTTTGGTGATCGCCTGACCTGCGGAATCAGCGCCGAGAGGGTCAAACTCGTTCTCCCAGTAGGTGTTGAGCGTCGCCTGAGACAGGTTTCGGGATAGAATATCAAAAGCCACACGAGCCTCCCGAAACTGCGACACACGGGAATTAGCGCGCACCCAAGTGCGCTGCACAATGCCGACGACTTGGGTCACGACAAGCATCAGGATGACGAGAAAGGTCATCGACACCAAGAGTTCGATCAGCGTGAAACCCGGAGAACGTCGATCGCGCTTGAATAAAAGAAGCCAGAACTGGCGGAGATTGGCGTGCTTGATCATGTCAGAAGAAATCCTCAACGAGTTTTGGCGATGAGGTGATTAAAGATGGAATAAGAGACGCGGTTATTTTCACCGAACTGAAAATCGGGGCTGCTGGTGGTGGCTACACGAATGACCACGCGCCGCAAGTTGCCCCTGTTATTGTTGAACGCGTTCGCGTAGTTCATCTGCGCATCCGCAAGGGGCAAGAATGCAAGCTGCTCAGGGTCGATTTCCGCCACGAAGGTGATATTATCATCACCCTGCTGTACTTCTGAACCTTGGTCGTTAAAGTAACGTCGAACTTTCGCCGCCGGAAGCGTTGAATACTGGGTGTTTTCGAGATCACGGATGATTTGCTCGAGAATATTGCTGTTATTGGTCAACTGGGAAGTCTTCCGGGACATTTCAAGCCCTTGAGGCAAGAGCCCCAGGAGTGTGATCAGAGCCAGCGCCGCGATTGCTACGGCAAGCGTGACTTCAACCAAAGAGAAGCCCGAGTGATTTGG
>CAXNGR010000001.1:0-19396 GCA_964201265.1 Verrucomicrobiaceae bacterium | reverse complement strand
GCGCCGCAGCCCCTCCGGCTTCATCTGCGGATGCAAAATCACCGCGATGGCCCCGATCTGCGCCACGGCGAAAAACAGCAGCACCGTCTCGATCCGGTTCTCCGTCACCATCACCACGCGATCCCCGCGACCGACGCCCTTTTCGTCCAGCCACGCCGCGATACTGGCGATCCGCCGCCACGTCTCCGCATAGCTCAGCTCCTCCGTGCCATCCCGCAGATAGACCCGCTCCGGCCACTGCCGCGCACCGTCACTCAGATAGGTAGCAAGCGTCCAGCCCGCGTGCGGGCCGTCCGGAGTGGCTAAGGGGTCATTTTGAAGGCTCATGCGGCGACAAGTCGGAAACGCTACGAGCCGCCTTGGGCAAATTCAACCCCCCTGCGCTCTTTCTTCTTCTCCAGCCTCACCGCGTCCCGGTTTCAGGCAGGTTTGGCAGTGACAATCAAATGCCGCCCAAGCAGCGCCGCGTCTGAAGCTGCGGTTTCCCAGAAGATGCGCTGCTCGTCAGTCTTCGCTTTGCGCGCATGACGGCGGGCGTGCATGCGAGCTGGCAGCGCGAGGATTTTCTCATGAAAATGCTTCGCGGCGGAGAGCGGCTCGGTCACGATTTGGATCTGATCAAAGCCTGCGAGTTTCAGGTAGAGATAAAGCTGCGGCCAGTTCCATGGCATGATGTGCATGTGGCTGCCATAGACGATCTTGCCGACCAGACAGGGGAACGAGGGAAAAAAGCCGCGCACGAGGTTTTGCAGCCTAGCCTGCGGATACCAGACATTCGGCGTGGTGACGACGAAATTTCCCTCGGCATTGAGGCAGCGCCGGAACGCCTGAAACAGCAGCAGCGGGTTGCCCACATGCTCGATCCCTTCGCAGCAGCAAACGAGGTCGTAGGTGCCGCATTCGGCGGGCAGGCCGTCATTGAGATCGTATTTCCAAATCCGTCGATAGCCCTCGGCAGACTCCTCATATAGATCAATCCCATCGAACTCAGCCCCCTGCCCCTGGGCTTTCAGCCCCTCGGCCAGCCAGCCATCACCGGATGGGGCATCGAGAACACTGGCGAATTTTTTGTCTTTGAGCCATGCGAGGACGGCTTCTTGGCTGGAGGGAGGCATAAAGAGTTAGGGAGTCGCAAGCCCTGTGCCACTGGGGCAAGCCAACGTCAATCAAAGCTCATTTCCCCACCCGCATCCATTTCACCGCCTCCATCCCGCTCGCCAGTTCCTTCACGCGCACCTCCCACATGCCGGGGTCTTCATTCGGTGCCAAGTTCAGGTCAAGCTCCACCAGGCCGTTCTCCGCCGCGTAGAAACCGCTGCCTTCGGCATTGTTGCCGTTCGCGTCGCGCACGTCCACGCGCATGGGTATGACGGCTTTCGTCAGCGTGTCCTGTGTCGAGGTGATCCGGGCGCTGATTTTCGCTACGTTGCCGAAACTTGCAGATTCGGGCACGTCGAGTTCGAGTCCGAGCAGCGCCTTGGGCATCACCAGAAAGATCCTGCCGTCACACGGGCCAAGTTCGACCGGCCAGCTCATCACACCGTCGTCACCCCGCTTCGGCAGAATGAACCGGCTGCCGGTGAGTTCATACACATTGGCCGATTCGGCCTTCAAACTCACGATTCCCTTCGATGGCAGCCCATTTTCCATCACCAGGCCGTGCTGGCCCACATAGGTGCCATATTCGCGATGGTCGTTCATCACGAAGACATAGCTCGCGTCACCAAACTTCCGCGTGCGCACGATGATCTCTGGATTGTCGCACATGACTTTCTGCGGCAATTGGAATCCGCCGAGTGTCTTCGCCAGTGTCAGCACCTTCGCCTTGTCCTCCGCGGCCTTCTTCTCGCGCTTGAAGCTCGGAATCGTGAAGTCGGCCTTCAAGCCGGGGCAGAGAAACTCATCCGCCACGATCTTGCCGCCCTTCTTCTGCCAATCAGCGATTCGCGTGACCACCGACTTCGTCAGCACGTCGCAAAACGGCATCACGAGAACTTTGCGACCACTCAATCCGCTTTTGAGCAGCGTTTCCTCGTAGAGGATGTCCGTCTGCACATGCGCGTGCTGCAACGCAAGCCACACGTCGGCTTCCCAGCCGTTGTTCGAGCCATATCCGCCACGCCGGGCGAACATTTGTGAAGTAAAACTCTCCAGAAATGCCACCTCGCTCCGCTCATCGGGAATCGCCATCAAGGTCGGTCCCAGCGGCTCGATCACATCATGGATGAGCTGCTTGAGCACCGGCGCGGTGTTCGGATTCGTGAAACGATAACCGCCGGGGCTGTCCGTCTGCACCAGTGACTGCCAACCGTGATACATGATGCCCTGGATCGGCCGCGCGATCTTCGTCCAAAGCGCTTCCTTCAAATGCATCGGCGCGATGGTGATGTAGGCCGCCTCGGGATCGTGATCTTCCCACGCCACTGGTGTAGGCGCGTTCGCCAGAACGCGGTTGGGTGCCGTTTGGGAACGATACCAAATGAGCTGCGTCATCTTCATCACCCGCTGGTTCTTGCCGCTCGCCGCACTCATCGCGAAGAGCTGATCGGCGCACATGCCGATCTTCTGCGGATCAGGATAGGTGTAGGTCCAGTGGGAGATCACATCCACGCCGCCGCCCGCACCGCTGATGCTCGGCTGCCGCACCGCTGGATCGAAAAACGTCCACACCTTGCCGCTGCTTTTCACGCCTTTGTGCAGCGACGTGTGCAGGCCGTTCCAGCCGTCTCCCACCGTCCAAAACCAGCGCAGGTATTTCAAAATGGGATGATCATCCGTGATCACACGATCCGCCGGGAAATCCTTCAACTTCGTCCAGTCCACGCCGCCCTTCGTTGTGATTTCAGCCGGGATGTCCGTGTTGGCGAACTTCTTATAAGCTTCCACATCCACCGCGTTGAAGCTCACCTGGCTGCTGTCACGCACCTCGGTGTCGATCAGCGCCGTGGTGAAGGCCGGATGGTCGCCATACGCCTTCGCCACGCTCATGCCCACCACCTGGAAAAACGGCGCAAACTCCGGTGTCGATGCCGCGATGTCCTGCCGCGCATACGGTTTCCCGGCACGATCCACGCGCAGGTTTTTCGGATCGCTCTCCAAAACACGGCTTGGCGAGAGGCTGGCGACGACTTCGAGGCCGTTTTTGAGCGCGTCATCGAGCATGACGCGATTCTTCGCGATCACCTCCGGCTTCGCGGGCGGCCCGACGGCGCGGTTGGCCCAGAGCGAGCCGTAGTCCGCTCCTAGGCCGATGAAGTGTGTGAAGCCGATGTCCTTCATCCGCGCCATCTCCGAACCGCCACCACCCCACATGATCACCGGCATGCGTGGCGGCATCCGCGGCACGATTTGCAGCGTCGTGGACTGCTCCGTGGCGTAGTCACCGGTCTCAAACCTCGCCCGCAGGACGTATTCCGCTGGTTTGAGTGACGTGTTCAGCGCATACTTCGCCGTGAAGCTCTTTCCCGCCGCGAGATCGGGCACGATGAAGTTTTCATCCTTCGCACCCAGATTCACAGCCAGGTTCGCGCCCGTCATCGTTTCGCGTCGCAAATTGGTCACCACGATCTCGACCGGCTTCGCCGTCTCCATGCGCCGCCACACCTGCCGCGTCGTCGCGATCTGCATCTGCACACGCTCAAAACTCAGCACACCGTCGCAGATGCGCACCTCGTCGATCAAGCCGGGGAATCCGCCGTAGTTGCTGCCCAACCGATCACCGATGCTCAGTTCCTTTTTGCCCGGAACCACCGCTCCATAGCCTTCGATCTTCGCGCCACCCGCCGCCGTGCCGTTTCGATAAAACTTCCCCTCGCCCGCGCCATCATACGTAAAAGCCACATGCTGCCACTCTTCGCCCATTTTGAACGGCAGCGAATAGATCTGCCGCGACTCCGCACCGAATCCCAGCGTCACAAACATGCGCCGCAGGCCGCCTTTGTCCGCCTCACCGATCTGCCACTGGTAGTCCGTGTGATCGACGTACTTTTTGTCGAGCAGGTAGCAGCGCAGCTCCGGCTTGAACTCCGTCTTCGACCGAATCCACATCTCCATCGTGAACGCCCCCTTCACCGGCAGCACGCTCACCAGCGCCGCATGTCGCTTGTCCTGCACCGGAAACCCCGGAAACGACTCCAGCCCGTCACCAAAGCGGCCTTTCGCATTCAAAACGGCCCCGTTCAGCTTCAGCCCGTCCGCTTTCTCAAACGACCAATGCCCGAGCACATGCGCACCTGTGGCATCCTCCTTCGTGTAGCCGGTCTCCCAGGTTTCTTGCAGGGCATGGGATAGCCAAGGAAACAGCAGAACACACAAGAACAAAAAACGAGACGGTTGGAACATGGCTCACCAATACGAAGCCGAACGGAGTCTTCGCTCAGCGAAGGCGGTGCCAATTGCCTCTTTTGGTTTGGATCAGGCTCGCAGGAGCAACGATTTGAAACCGCCACTTCCGCTGCCAGTCCAGAGCAAAGTCTTGGCAAAGCGCCGCTGAGATGTTAATTCTGCTGCATGGCCGTCCTAACGAATCCAACTGAACTGCCACTGGCTCGCATCTCCTGCGAGAAATACCATGCGTTGATCCGGTCAGGAGCCTTCACCGAAGACGACCGTCTGGAACTCCTTAACGGCTACCTCATTCAGAAGATGTCCATCGGACCAAACCACGCGGGAGCCGTCAAGGCGTTGAACTTCCTCCTCAGCCGCCGCCTGGGAGACCGTGCCATCGTTGCTGTGCAGGATCCGGTCACCATCAACGAGTACTCCGAGCCGGAGCCAGACATCGTGGTCGCCCGCTTCCGCGAGGATTTCTATCGCGAGAAGCATCCCACGCCGGCCGATATCCTGCTCGTGGTCGAGGTCGCCGACAGCAGCCTCTCCTACGACCTGAACGCCAAGATCCCACTCTACGCCGCCGCTGACATTCCAGAGGCATGGCTGGTCAATCTAGCCACGCGGCAGATCACCGTCTTCACCCACCCCGACGGTGCCGCTTACACCCAGTCACGCCTCTGCAAATCCGGAGACAACCTCACCATGCCCGGCTTCGCGGATGTCATCGTGAAGGTGGACGAACTGGGCTGGTAACTGGGTTCACGCTTTTACCGCCCAGCGCAACTTCGCCGGTCCAGCACGCGGGTTGTCGCGCATTTCCTGTGATGACGGGCGGATCACCTCGTCGTTGGCGGAACTGAAGAGGCCGCTGCGCAAACCGTCGCGGAAGAGGTGTTTCACGCGGCGGTCTTCGCCAGAATGGAAGGTGAGGATGGCGACGCGGGCACCGGGGCGCAGACAACTCGTCAGTTGATGCAGAAAGGTGTCGAGGGCGGTGAATTCCTCGTTCACGGCGATGCGCAGGGCCTGGAAGACGCGGCGCACGGTGGCTTCGCGTTCTTCGTCATCGAAGCGGTGGGGCAAAGCGTGGCGCACGGCCTCGGCGAGTGAGCGAGTGGTGGCGTGATCGGTGCCGGCGAGAGCATCGGCAAGCAGAGCGGCGTGACGTTCATCGGCGTTTTCTTCGAGGATTGTTTTCAGCTTCTCGGCGGAGAGCTTTTGCAGCAGGTCGCGGGCGGAAACGCCGCGTTGCGGGTTCATGCGCATGTCGAGCGGGCCGTCGTGTTTGAAGCTGAAACCGCGGGCGGGATTGTCGAATTGCATCGAGGAGCAGCCGAGATCGGCCAGCAGCACGTCCACGCCATCGCTCCAGCCGAGTTCGGCGAGCGCACGCGGCAGTCCGGCGAAGTTCATGCGTTTCACGACAAGTGCGGACTCCTCGCAGCCACCGGCACGCAGCCGAGCCTCGGTGCGCACGATCTCGATGGGGTCTTGATCGAGCGCGAGCAGTGTTCCACCGGGCTGCACGGTCTTCAGCAACGCGCTGGCGTGGCCGCCGTAGCCGAGCGTGCAGTCCACGGCTCGTTCGCCGGGCTGCGGGGCGAGGATTTGCATGATCTCGTTCAAGAGGATCGGCACATGCTGTCCGGCGGGCGTTTTGCCAGACGCACGCACTTTGGCAATGGTTTCGGCGTAGCGCTCGGGGTTCAGCTCCTTGTATTTGTCCTCAAAACGACGCGGATTTTTGCCCGAGTAGCGCGGACGACGGCGATGCGGTGTTGGAACCTCGGCTTCGCTCACAGCTCGTTGTATTTGGCGTTCGATCCGCGTGCTTTTGCCACGGGATAGCGCGATTCATTGCGCTCGATCTTGTTGATCATCTCCTGGCCAAGATCGACGCCCAGGTTGTGGGCCAGTTCGAAGAGCAGGATGCCCACATCGGCCATCTCGTCCTTCAGTTCGGGCATTTTGTCCTTCACCCGCTGCTCGATCTGCCCCGGCTGCTGCCAGACGAAGTGCTGAAGCAGCTCCCCGGCCTCGGCGGTGATGGCGATCGCCATTTCCTTTGGGCTGTGAAACTGCATCCAGTCCCGGGCGTCGCGAAACGCACAGATGCGCGCGGTGATTTGTTCGATGGTCATGGCGGCATGATGCGGCGCGCACCCGCAGGAGCAACTGGGAAGGCGACAAGATGCGCACAGTGTGTCCCAAAGGAAGGATTGACGCCCATGAGCGTATCAAGGATGCTCCACCATGAATATGAAACACATCACCGCCCTCGTTGCCTGCCTTTCTCTCACCACCGCTCTGCATGCCTCTGAAGATCCGCCGGTGGATTTCGTGAAGCAGATCAAACCCATCCTGGCCGACCGCTGCGTCGAGTGCCACAACTCGGAAACGATCTTCGGCGAGTTGAATCTGCAAAGTCGTGAGCTGGCCTTCCGCAAGCGGAAGCTGGCCCCGGCCATCGTCCCTGGCGAGCCCGAGAAAAGCATGCTCTACCTCGCGCTCACGCTGCCGCCGAAGGACAAGAAGGCCATGCCTGCCACCGGACACCGCATCCCCAAGGATGAGGTGAGCATCATCCGGCAATGGATCAAGGAAGGGGCGAAGTGGCCTGAAGGTAAAGAAGGTGTCGTGTCGGTTCAGAGGAAAAAATCATAGTGTCCTGAGCGATTCGATGGCCGCCGGGGCTTGTAACTCGGAGGACAGGCGGGAAGATGGGGGCCGCAGCCATGAAACACCCCGGTCTTCTTTCGCTCTTCTTTTCCGCGACACTTTGCCAGCTCTCAGCCGTCGAGATTCCGCCGGGTGGCTCGGATGTGCGTGGCGAGGGGGGCTTGCAGGCGAACTCGTCCCCGGAAGCAGGAAAGGTCGAGGCGTTGGAGGTCGGTAAACGAATCACGATCACCAAAGCCGATCCGGCGAAGGCTTACGCGGCACAGTTCACGGCTCCGATTTCCACCAAGATCGCGAAAAACGAGCGTGTGCTGGCGATCATCAAAGCTCGGGTGGTCGGCAGAGCGGAGTCCGGGGAGGTTTTGGCGAAATTGCAGCTTCGTGGGGCACCCTACACCGCGTTTGGCGACACCATCGGTGTCGGCATCCATCGCGAGTGGACGGAGCAGCCGGTGGTGTTCATCACCGATGAGGTGGTGCCGGCGGACAAGGCCGCCGTGGTGCTCCTGTGCGGGCAGAAAGAGCAAAGCATCGAAGTCGAAAGAATCCGCGTGCTCAAGTATCCCACCACGACGGATGTGAGCCTGTTTCCAAAGGCGAAGCTCATCAAGCGCACTTACGCGGGCCGCGAACCCGATGCGCCATGGCGTAAGGCGGCGCTGGAGCGCATCGAGCAGCATCGGAAGGCGGATCTGTCGATGATCGTGAAGGGCGAGGATGGCCAACCGCTGGCTGGGACGGAGGTGAAGCTCTCGCTACGCCGTCACGCGTTCGGATTTGGCTCCGCTGTGGTGGCGAAGCGCTTCAGCGGCGAAAGTGAAGATGACCGGCGCTATCGCGAGATCGTGGACAAGCTCTTCAGCATCGTGGTTTTCGAGAATGACCTGAAGGATGGCAATTGGCCGCCAGATTTCGATGCCGGGCGCAAATCGAGCCGTAATGCGGAACTGGACAAGGCATTTGCCTGGTTCGCCGAGCGGCACATCGACGTGCGCGGGCATTACCTCATGCAAGTGGCCACGCCGTTCAATCTGCACGACATCAAGGACAACGCCGAGATCCGCCAGCGCACGCTCGAGAGCGTGACAGAGCGCATGGCCTTTGTGAAGGATCGCGTCATCGAGTGGGACGTGATCAATCACCCCATCGCCTGGGGCGGTGCGGACATGCTGAACAAACGCCCAGGCCTGGAAAAGCTCGACCGCGAGGTCTTCACGCTGGCACGTTCGCTCACGAAGCTGCCATTCTTCATCAATGAGGACCAAGTCTTCCGACCAGGGCCGCAGCATGACGACACGTTTGCCTACATTGAGTCGCTGAACGCCGACGGCTTCACCGTGGCGGGTCTCGGCAATCAGGCGCACTTCCACGAGAGCTACCTGCCGTCCCCGGAGCATCTGCTGGCGGTGACGGATCGCTTCGCGAAGATCGTGCCGCATCAGTCCATCACCGAATACGACATCGTGACCACCGAGGACGAGGAACTGGCGGCGGACTACACGCGTGACGTGCTCATCGCCGTCTTCAGCCACCCGGCTTACACGAGTTTTCTGTGCTGGGGCTTCTGGGAAGGATCGCACTGGAAGCCGGAGGCGGCCTCATGGAACAAGGATTGGAGCATCCGCAAACGTGGGGAGGTGCTGGAGGAGTGGATCGGCCGGAAGTGGCACACCGAGGTCACTTTGAAGACGGATGAAAACGGCTTGGTGAAATGGCGCGGCTTTCCCGGCTGGTATGAGGTGCATGCGGCAGGCCACAAGCCGGTCGTTTTGAAACCAACGTGGTGAGGAAACCGCGAAACCACAGGCGACAATCCAAGTTGAAGCTCGGAACATCATGAACACGACCTTCTTCCACATCTCGCTCAGCCGTCGCAAGCTGTTGCATAGTTTGCTGCTAACCACCGGTGGTGTTATCACCAACGACCTTTATGCCGAGGCGCTCACACTTACGCCACGATCCACCGAAGGGCCGTATTACCCCGATCATCTGCCGCTGGACCAGGACAATGACCTGACGCAGATCACCGGCGGCAAAGCGCCTGCGGGCGGCGTGGTGACGGAAATCGGCGGGCGGCTGCTCAACGTGGATGGCAAGCCGATCAACGATGCAGTGATCGAGCTTTGGCAGGCAGACAACAACGGCTGCTACCTCCACAGCAAGGGTGTGCAGAAGGGCAAGGAGCGTGACCCGCAGTTTCAGGGCTTTGGCAAGATCACCACGAATGCGAAGGGCGAATATCGCTTCCGCACGATCCAGCCGGCGCTCTACACCGGCCGCACGCGGCACTATCACTTCGCCGTGGTGCAAAACAGCAAGCGCATGCTCACCACACAGCTCTACTTTGCCGGTGAGCCGCAAAATGAGAAAGACGGCATCCTGCGCGGCATTCGCGATGAAGCGCAGCGGCTTTCCGTGATCCGTGAGTTCAAACCGATGAGCACGGGCAGCCAGGACTTGCTCGCGACGTGGGACATCGTCATCGGCATGACGCCGGAAGATCCCGAGCAGCGTCGAAAAGGCCCGCCGCCACGGCGTCGTGACAGCGCGGCGGTGAACGATCAAGACCTCAAGGATCTGCTGTTCGGACCTGCGCCGTTTTGATCGGGTATTGTAGTTCCGGCTTTAGCCGGTCTTTCAAGAGCCGCCTAAAGGCGGGACTACAGTGCTCAGAGGGCTCACTTCTTCGGCTGCCGCTGCCGCACGCACTCAAACAGGCACACGCCGGTGGCGACGGAGACGTTGAGGCATTCGACTTTGCCACCCATGGGGATCTTGACGAGGAAATCGCAGTGCTCGCCGGTGAGGCGGCGCATGCCGGGGCCTTCCGCGCCCATGACGATGCCGATGCCGCCCTTGAGGTCGATGTCGTAGAGGCTCTGCGTGGCTTCATCGCCTGTGCCGACGAGCCAGATGCCGAGTTCCTTGAGCTTGGCCATGGCACGGACGAGATTGGTCACGCGGATGAGCGGGATGTTCTCCGCTCCGCCGCAGGCCACGCGCACCACGGTCTCCGTGATGGGTGCAGTTTTGTCCTTCGGCATGATCACGGCGCAGACGCCGGCCGCGTCGGCCGTGCGCAGGCAGGCACCGAGATTGTGCGGATCCTGCACGCAGTCGAGGATGAGCACGAGCGGGTTCTCCTTGCCTTCGAGCACCGTGGCGATGTCCCCCTCTTCATAGACGCGCACCTTGTTGTCGGAGCGGGCGTGACGGTTTTGACGGGCGACGGGTGGTTGGGAAGGACGGTCGGGGCGCATGAGTTTAGGTGGATAGTGCGCCGCGAATGAGGTTTGGCAAAATGATAGAAGCACAGGCTTGAAGGCTGTGTGAAGTCACGGGAGGAGTCCCGCATGAAAATGATCTGGAGGCACTGGGGGCTGCGAATCGCTGTTTTAGCCGTGTTGGGACTTCTATTCGTGTTTGGCTGCGAGCAGTGGATCGCCATGGCAGGGAAGGGGAGGTGCCATGATGAGGTAAAAGCGACTTCTGAGGCACCGGTGGCGGTGGTTTTGGGCACTTCGGCACGTTTGGCGGATGGCCGGGCCAATCTGTTCTTTCTACCACGCATGGAGGCGGCGGCCGCGTTGTTCAAAGCGGGCAAGGTGAAGGCGCTGATCGTCAGCGGGGACAACGGATCGCAAGGCTACGATGAACCGACCGAGATGAAGCGAGTGCTGGTGCAAATGGGTGTGCCAGAATCGAAGGTGGTGTGCGATTACGCCGGATTGCGCACGCTCGACTCCGTGGTGCGGGCCAGGGAGGTGTTTGGCCAGCAGCGTGTGATCTTTGTTTCACAGCCATTTCACAATGCACGGGCGATTTATCTCGCCAGAGCGTTCGGGATCGAGGCCTGGGGCTTGAACGCGAAGGATGTGCCGGTGGCGCTGTCTGTGAAGACGTTTCTGCGTGAGAAACTTGCCTGTGTGAAAGCGGTGCTGGATGTGAACGTGCTCGGCACGCAACCGAAGTTCCTCGGCGAGAAGGTGGCGGTGCCGCTGGAGTAAGCGCCATCACTTCGTGAGCTTCGCCAGTTCGGGAGCCACCTTGCCCAGCTCCTCGGCGATGATTTTGGCGATGACCTCCGCGCCGTGAGCGTTGAGGTGGGTGTGGTCGGCTTTGCCATCCTTGCCGGGCGGATTGAAGGCGTCGGAGGCGGTAACACCGAGCTGGTTGTGCAGATCGACGCTGCGGACAAAAAGATCGACGAGCGGCACCTGCTGCTCGGTGGCGACTTTGCGGGCGGCGTCGGCCCAGGACTTGAGTTCGCCGCGAATTTTGCCGTTGTCGAAGGTGCGGCGGGCCAGGGAGGTCACGAGGATGGGTTTGGCACCGATGGCGCGGGCTTCCTCAATGTAGTGGATCAAATTTTGGCGGTAGGTGGTTTCAGGATCGGTTTCGCGCTTCGGACCTTTGCCAGGCATGTCGTTGTGGCCGAACTGGATGAGGATGAAGGTCGGTTTCGAGTCGATGACCTTCTTCCAGTTGCCGGTGTCGCGGAAACTTTTGCTGCTCTGGCCGCCTCCGGCGAAGTTGAGACAATCGGCAGATGGTGAGAGCAGTTTGGCGAAGGCCGCGCCCCAGCCGGCCTTGTCCGTGACGGTGGAATCGCCGGCAAGGGCGACACGCGTCTTGGGGTCTGCAGCGTGGAGCAGTGAGGCGAGAAACAGGGCGCTAAAGACAAGTCGGGCGATCATGAGGACAGGGCGAACATTTCCACCTGCCCGCATCTTGCAGATTTCTTGAAGCAGGTCGAGATGAGGCGATGAAGCGGCGTATTGTCCTGCCCTCTCAACCGACCCCTCATTGCCGTGAAAACCCCGACCTTATTCTTCTCAACGCTGTTGCTTGCTTCCGTGCTCGCCAACGCCGCGCCCGTGCCGCTGTTCGATGACAAGACATTTAACGGCTGGGAGGGGGAAACCACGAAGATCTGGCGCATTGAGGATGGCGTGATTCTCGGCGGCTCGATGGAGGGCAATCCGCAGAACGAGTTCCTCGCCACGAAGAAGCCGTATCGAAACTTCCGTCTCACGCTCGAATACAAACTCAATGGCACCGAAGGCTTCGTGAACGGCGGTGTGCAGTTCCGCAGCGTGCGGATCAAGGAGCCGCCGAATGAGATGTTCGGCTATCAGGCGGACATCGGTGCGGGCTACAGCGGCTGCCTTTACGACGAGTCACGTCGCAAGACCATGCTCGCCAAGCCTGCTGAGGAACTGATCAAAAAGGCCGAGAAGCCTGGCGAATGGAACACCTATGAAATCCGCGCCGAGGACCAGCGCATCCAGCTCTTTGTCAATGGCGTGCGCACGGTGGACTACACCGAGCGTGCGCCGGACATCGCGCTCAAAGGCAACATCGCCCTGCAAATCCACGGCAAGTGCAAAGCCGTCATCGCCTTCCGCAACATTCGGATCGTTGAGCTGCCCGATGCCCTCGTTCCCGGCCCGAAGGACATCATGAATCGCTTCGGCAATCCCGATAGCGCCCCATCCGCCCTCGCGCCATTCAAAGATGGCAAGTTCGAGATATCGGACGGTGAGGTCATCGTCATGGCAGGTCAGACGAACTTTGTCCGCGAACAAAAAGTAGGTGCCTTGGAAGCCATCTTGACTCACGAACTCGCCAAGCAAGCTCCGCGCTTCCGCAGCATGGCCTGGGAAGGCGATACGGTGTATGAGCAGTGGCGCGACCTGAATTTTGGCGACTGGAAGTCTCAGCTCGATGCCGTGGGCGCGGGCATCGTGATCTGCCAGTTCGGTCAGGTGGAGGCCTTTGATGGCAAGGCACGCATCGCCGAGTTCACCTCCGCCTATCATCGCCTGCTGGATCAGTTCAGGGCACGCACGCCGCGCCTTGTGCTGATCTCGCCCATGCCTTTTCAAGCTACCGGCCTGCCTCATGCCCCGGATCTCACGAAGCGGAATGAGGACGTGAAAGCCTATGCCGATGCGGTGAAGGAAATCGCCCGACAGCGCGGCGCGATCTACGTCGATCTCATCACGCCGATTGCGCGTGATCCCAGCTGCATGGCGGCCTTCACCGACAACGGCATGCACCTCAATGAAGGCGGCCTGCGCTATGTTGGAAGGCTCATCGCCCAGCAGCTTGGCGTGTCATCGAGTGACTCGGACGATCTCGCGGCACTGAAGGTGGCCATCGTGGAAAAGAACCGCCTTTGGTTCGACTGCTGGCGCCCGGCGAATTGGTCCTTCGTCTATGGTGATCGCGTAACTCAGATGTTTGGCAAGCCCAGCACCGATGCACCGTCACTGCGTGAAGGCTTCGAATCCCACAAACCGCTCATCGCCAAGATGGACGCGCGCATCCATGACATCTCACTTGGCAAAGCGGTGCCCGCCATCGAGCCACTGCCCAAGCCCAAGCCCAAGCCCAAGACCGAGCCTGTGCTCACGCCTGAGCAGCAGATGGCCGCCTTTACCGTGGCTGAAGGATACGAGATGAATCTCTTCGCCTCCGAATTGCAAGACGTCGCCAAACCCACGCAGTTCTCCTGGGATGAACGCGGGCGTCTGTGGGTGGCCTGCTCGCCCACTTATCCGCAAACTTTGCCCGGCCTGAAGCCGAGTGACTACATCCTCGTGCTCGAAGACACGGACCACGATGGCGTGGCGGACAAGCACACCCGTTTCGCCGAAGGCCTCACCATGGTCCAGGGCATCGAGCCAAGTGACGGCGGCGCTTATGTTTGCGACTTCGACCAGCTCCTGCTCCTCAAAGACAACGATGGCGATGGCCGGGCGGATTTTAAACAGGTGCTCTTCTCCGGCTTCGGCATTGGCGACACCCACCAGCTCATCAACTCCATCTGCCATGGTCCCGATGGCACCCTTTGGTTCAGTCAGGGTTTGCATGCCTTCTCCCGCGTCGAGACACCACACGGGCTCGCCATCCTCGAAAAAGCTGGCCTCTGGCGCTACAACAAGCACACGCAGAAGATGGAAGGCTACTTCAATGGCGGCAAAGCCGGGCACAACTGCTGGGGCGTGGCCTTTGATGACTACAACCAAGTCTTCCACAAGAGCGGCGACCGCCCCGTGGGTTATTTCAGCACGCCTGGACTCTTCTCCATCAAAGAACCCGACGAGTATCACCCCATCGGCGCGTTGTTCGATACCAGCCCGAAGACGACCTCACTCGAAATCATCGGCACAAAAGCGCTGCCTGATGACATCCAGGGCTGCGCGCTCATCGGCGGCTATTTCGGCAGCGTGGTTGAGCTGCATCGCTTCGAGGACGACGGCAGCGGCTTCAAATCCACGCAGCTACCGAAGCTGGTGAAGAGCAGCGACACCTCCTTCCGCCCGGTGGATGTCAGCGTCGGCCCGGATGGCGCGATGTATCTCTGCGACTGGTTCAATCCCGTCATCGGCCACTATCAGGCCAGCTATGCGGACCCGCGTCGTGACCGCAGCCACGGCCGCATCTGGCGCATCACGGCGAAAGGTCGCCCCAGTGTGAAGCAGCCCGATCTGCGAATGATGGAGCCTCCCGCCCTGCTGGAGCAGCTTCACTCGCCGGAGCGCTGGACGCGCTACCAGGCGAAGAAGCTGCTTTTCCTATGGGCAAACGCACGTGGCATCGCCGCTGCGGATGCCTTCATCGCGAAAGAAACCGATGAGCGCGTGCTCATGGATGTTTGCGGCCTCTACGAAGCGTGGCAGACCGCGAAGCCTGAATTGCTCGCACGCCTGCTGACCGCCAAAGACGCTCGCGTCCGCGCTTATGGTGCCCGCGTTCTCGGCGTGTGGCAAGATGCCGCGCTGCTCGCCAAAGCTGCCAATGACGAGCATCCCCGCGTACGCCTGGAGGCAGTCGTCGCGAGTGCGCGCATGATGAAGCCTGAGGCAATCACCATCGCCGCACAGGTGCTCGATCACCCGACCGACAAGTTCATCGACTACGCGCTGAAGCAGGCCGTGAAGGCGCTGAAACCGGATGTTGCGAAGCTCACCTTTGCCAAGCCAGCCCACTCCGAGTTTGTCAAAAAAATCGCCAGTGCCGCGCCCGTCATCGCGCATCCGGGCAAGGCCGTTTATGACGCTCTCTGCCTGAACTGCCACCAGCCCGAGGGCAAAGGACTCCCTGGCGTGTATCCGAGCATCGCGGAGAGTGACTGGGTCAAAGGAGACACGGCCAGGCTCATCAAAATCGTGCTTCACGGCCTGAGCGGGCCGATCAAGGTCAATGGCAGCGACTTCCCGCAGTTCGCCCCGCTGCCCATGCCGCCGATGGGACTTGATGACCAGCAGATGGCGGACGTTTTGACCTATGTCCGCGCCGGGTTTGGCAATCAAGCCACCGCAGTCACTTCAGCGGAGGTGAAGGCTGTGCGAGCGGCCAACGCGGCCCGCGCCACTCTCTGGACGCAGGAAGAGCTTCAGAAGTGATCACGCGGCGATGAGCCGCCATCTAGCGCGATGAATGTCGCGGTCGATGTCGAGCCAGCTTTGCTCAAAGTCGGTCGTGGGATAAAAAAACGCGTCGTCAGGCCAGTCGAGACGCTCGAACTGATGCGTCCGTGAGTCGAAACTGACGAGCGCGTCCTCGAAATAGGGCTGGTCGTCGGTTTTGAGCAGGAATTCACCACCGGGGACGAGGATGCGCGTCAGTCCGTCGAGGAACTCGGCTTGATTCACGAGGCGACGCGCGGCGTGCTTCTTTTTCGGCCACGGATCGGGGCAGAGAAGGTGCAGGCGGCTCACGCTCGCCTTTGGCAGCAGCCAAGCGACACTGTAGGTGCTTTCCAGGCGCATGACGCGGGCATTTGGAAGCTGCATGCGCTCGATTTTCCGAGCTGTTTTGTCCACACGGCCCAGCATGCGCTCCACACCGAGAAAATCGCGCTCCGGGTGCTGCACCGCCATGCCGGTGATGAAAGTGCCGTCACCGCAGCCTAGATCGATCTCAAGCGGACGCGAAGAGTCGGGAAAGATCTCGTCATGACGAAGTTCACGAAAGTGATCGGGCGGGATGAAGACAGGGGCCATTGGGTGAGAAGAGTGATACAGAAATCACTGTTCCAGGTTTAGAGCCAAGGCGGTGTGATCGCGAATCCAAATCGAGTTCATCAGCAGAATCACATCCTGCTCACGCCAGAATGCCTTTGATCACATGCGCAGGATCGACGCCGGTGAGGCGGAAATCGAGGCCCTGGGAGCGGACACTGAGGCGTTCGTGATCCAGGCCGAGCTGGTGCAGGATGGTGGCGTGGATGTCGTGGACGTGGACGGGATTCTCGACCGCACCGAAGCCAAACTCATCCGTCTGGCCGTAGGTGACGCCTGGTTTGAAGCCGCCGCCCGCGAACCACATGGTGAAAGCGTCGATGTGATGGTTGCGTCCGGTGGACTCGCGCACCTCGCCCATCGGCGTGCGCCCGAATTCGCCGCCCCAGATGACGATGGTGTCGTCGAGCAGGCCGCGCTGTTTGAGATCCTTCACCAGCGCGGCGCTGGCCTGGTCGATGTCCTTGCTCTTGAGCGGCATGTGTTTTTCCAAGTTCTCTGTCGGGCCGCCGTGGTGGTCCCAATTGGTGTCGTAGAGCTGCACGAAGCGCACGCCGCGTTCGACGAGGCGGCGGGCGAGCAGGCAGTTGCGGGCAAAGCTCGTCTCCTTCGGGTCTTTGATTCCGTAAAGGTCGAGCGTGGCCTGCGTCTCGCCGCTGGTGTCCATCAGCTCCGGGGCGCTGGTTTGCATGCGGTAAGCCATCTCGTAGGCATTGATGCGCGTGGAGATTTCGTCGTCTCCCGTTTCAATGAGGCGCTTCAAGTTCAGCTCACGCACGGCATCCACCACCTGGCGTTGCTGCTTGGCGCTGATTTCTTTGGGCGTGGAGAGATTCACAATGGGATCTCCCGTATTGCGCAGCGGCACGCCTTGATACGTCGTGGGCAAAACACCACTGCCCCACAAAACAGCGCCGCCACGCGGCCCACGTGGTCCGCTTTGCAGCACTACGAAGCCGGGCAGGTCGTCGCACTCGCTGCCGAGGCCGTAGGTTACCCATGCGCCCATGCTGGGCCGTCCAAACAGGCCGCTGCCAGTGTTCATGTAGAACTTGGCGGGCGCGTGGTTGAAGAGGTCCGTCTTGCAGGTGGTGACGATGCTGATGTTATCGACGATCTTTGCCGTGTGCGGCAGGTAGTCGCTGACCCAGGCACCGCACTGGCCGTGCTGCTTGAAGCCGATCTTCGGGCCGAGCAGATCGCTGCGGTGGCTGCTGTCCATGAAGGCGAATCGCTTGCCCTTTGTGTAGCTCTCAGGAATCGGCTTGCCGTTGAGCTTGGTGAGCAGCGGCTTGTGCTCGAAAAGCTCCAACTGCGACGGTCCGCCCGCCATGAAGAGGAAGATGACGTTCTTCGCCTTGGCCGGGAAGTGCGTCTTCTTCGGTGCCAGCGCCGCGTCACGAGCCATCAAAGACCCAAGCGCCATGGAGCCGACGCCAATGCCGCAGCGGCTGAAGAAATGACGGCGAGTTTGGTGAAGCAACGGGTTCATGGAATGGATAACGAGGTGAGAGATGAATTTCTAAAGCTCAAAGTCCAGGGATGACGGCCGTAGGGAGGTCAATCGGCAGGATTTCGCCTGTTGGCGTGCGGACAAAGTTACCTGCGACAGCATCGCAGATGACAAGCGAATCGCGACGACGGCACCAGACATCGTGAAGGCCGGACGGGCGGTATGCTGCGGCTGGCAGAGGCTCAAAGCCGAGCTTTTTCAGGTAGGCAGCGATCTCTTTTTCCGCAGATGGAGTGCCAACAATGAAGGGCTGGGAGGTGATGATGCTCGGCACGCCCGAATCGCCCGCCTGATCCTGGGCGATGGCGTAAAGCTGGATGTCATCGCCAAACACCGCGTTGGCCAGGCCGCAGCGCAGCAAATACTGCGAAGGCGTTGCTTTTAGCAGTCGCCAGCGGCCACGGGCATCAAGGCCGGGCACAAATCCGAACTGCTCACGCCAAGTGGCCTTGTAGATGAAGCCATCGTGAGGCTCCGCCCGGAAGATCAGATGCTCCCCGCCACCGCCACGCGCTTTGAACGTATGGGAGAGTTGGAGTTCGGCTTGGGCTTCGCGGAGTTCAGCCACTTCTGCTTCGCGATCCGCGTCGCCTCCAGCCCAACTTTGATCTGACGATCTATTTCTTCCGAGGAGACGCATGGCTGCGCCAGTCGCAAGGCTCGCATTTGGTCCGGGTCGGTGATCATGGGTAAAAAGTATGGTCTGCCAGGCGCGCTTGGCAAGCTCTGTAGCGGCGTCGGCGGTTTTCACGGAGGCGCGGTTCAGGGAAGCTCGCGGATGCGGAGTTTGCGGAAGAGGATGGGCGAGCCTTCGCTTTCGAGACAGAGGTAGCCTTGGGCGGGATTGCAACCGGTGCCGCCGCTGACTTCCTCGCCATTAACCCAAAGGCGAACTTCGCCGTTGATGCCGCGGATGTAGTAGTGGTTCCATTCGCCGTGGCCTTTGGCGAGGTGCTTGCGCGGGAAGCTGCGGCTGCCATCGGGCGAGAGCGGCGGGAAGGGCGTCATCTTCACGCCGACGGGAAATACATCGCCATTCGTGCCGAACCAATCGGTCTTTCCTCCGGCGGCCTTGACCTTGTCGGTGTAGCCATGATCGAGCACCTGTACCTCAATGCCCTGGGGCAGGCCGGGCTTTCCAGCGGCGGTGAGCTTCTCAATCGAGGCTGGGGTGGCCCACACAAAGACACCGGAGTTCCCGGCGGGCTTTTGATGGCTCCACTCGACGACCATCTCGAAGTTTTTGAACTCCTTTACGGTGCGCATCACGCTCACAGGCGTGCCGGTGCAGTGCAGCACGCCGTCCTTCCAGCTCCAGGTGTCATCGTCGCTGTTCACCTTCGTGAAATCCTCCGCTTTCAAATCGCGAAAACCGGGCTGTGTGTCGTCGATGAAAGGAATGTATCGCACGGGGTCACCGGCGAGCAGTGGCAGCGAGGTGAAAAGGATCGAGAGAAGCAGTTTCATGGCTTTATTCGCGGGTGACGGTTTCGTCGAGGTTCAGCAGCGTGCGGGCGGCGTTGAGCGTGTCGAGTTTCTTGAGCACCGCGAGTTCATCCGGCTTGGGTGTTCGCGATGTGCAGCATTTGAAGGCGGTTTCGAGGCCGTCTTTGGCGATGATCTTTTCCAAGGCGGTGGCGAACTCGAAGAAGCCGTTGTCGTTCATCAATGTGAGCGCCTGCAGCGGTGTGTTGCTGCGGATGCGGCGGGTACAGGTGCTGAAGCCCTCAGGTGCATCGAAAACGGTGAGCGAAGGTGGCGGTGAAGCGCGGTAGATGAAGGTGTAAAGGCCGCGGCGGTATTTGTCCGTGCCTTTGCTGGTGGCCCACACACGTTTCAC